>JAGRAA010000119.1 GCA_020435185.1 Bdellovibrionales bacterium
CTGATTCCATTCCGAACTCAGAAGTTAAGCCCTTCAGCGGCGATGGTATTGCAGATGCGAGTCTGTGGGAGAGTAGCACGATGCCAGTACATTTTTTTTACCGATAACCATTGGTTATCGGGTTTTTTTTTATTAGTAGCTGTCGGATATCTCTGACTCTGAACCTCTTATGTATATATTGGTAGATAGCTCCCACTGAAGATTATTTGATTTGTTCTCAATGATATCATATTGAATCAAAACGGCTGATACATCTTTAATTTTCCAAGGTACGATAAGTACTTCTATGCGATATTTTCCGTTTTTTATTACAGGAATTGGGGGTGAGAGGTGAGGCTTCCATTTTTCCATGGAGTCAGACTCAAATAGCAGTTTAATATTAGAAATACTATCCCAATAGAATGGGAGCTGATGAGTTTGAATAAGATACTGAACATTCTCAGACCATATTTCTTGAAAAGCTTTGCCTTCTTCACTTAAATTGGAATCAGGAGTGGGATGATACACTTTTTCGGTACTTTTTTTCCAGGCCGAAAACTCTTTTTCGAACAATAACCCAAGGCCGCTTATAAATACGACAGAGCTTGCAAGCATAAGTAAAGATCTATGATGACGATTTGTCCAAGGCATGACGGCTTCCCTCTCATGAATAAAAAGAAATGAACTCTTTCTGGAACTACTTCTAAATATATTAGTACGATTTTGTGTGACACCTCAAATTTATTAACCTTAAAAGAAGACCAGGTTTTTATAGGATTCAGACAAAAAAAGTCTCTCAGAAATGATTTAGACGTTTTGAGAGTGTAAAAACTTCCTTCTACTTTTTGGATAAACTTTAGTAATTCTAGTGATTTGTAAAAATTTCTCATTTTGGCACAGGGATTGGATAAAGCATTGGTAAGGATAGGACTAGATTATGAAAAAACTCATCTTACTTTTGGTATTAAGTATTGTAGCCGCCTACGGTTGCTCTGAAGTGAAATTTGAAAGTATTCCCAATCAGCAATGTTTGGACTCTCCAGATTGTGTGGAACAAGATGGGCTTCTAAATTATAATTACACTCTCAGATTAGGGAAAGTGGATATCTTATTTGTTAATGACAATTCTGGCTCCATGTCCACGGAGCAAAGTAAGATGGCTGCTCGTTTTGACAAGTTTATTGAGACTTTAGATAGTAAAAATATTAGTTATCAGATAGCGATGATTACTACAGATATTTCAAGTAATCCATTATCTCCTGCTGCGGACGATAGAGCAGCTAATGGTTATGGAGCATTTCAAGATGGTCAATTTTTGAACTTTAATAATGGATCCAATATTCTAACGGACTCGACATCCAATCGAGTAAGTTTGTTTGCGCAAGCAATACAAAGACAAGAAACTATAAATTGTGAAAGTAGCCCTAATAATTATGCTAGTGAGGGATGTCCGTCGGGCGACGAAAGAGGTATTTACGCTTTAAATATGGCCTTGGATCGCGGGAACTCCAATTTTTTTAGAGATGACACTCATTTGGCTGTAGTCATACTCTCTGATGAAGATGAAAGATCAGTCGGTGGAACCGCAGATAGACCGCTAGAGTCTTATGATTTACCAGAAACATTTGTCGCTAAATTTAAAGAACAATTTGCTAATAGAAAAACTTTGGCTGTGCATACTTTGATTGTTAAACCTAATGATTCAACATGTAAGACAGAGCAAGATGCCCAAGGGAATCAATGGATTAGAGGGGCCTATGGTACTCAATACGCTGCGCTTTCAAATCCAAACAGTACCTTGCTTAATTACGGAAACTTAAAATCTGGTATATCAGGAACGATTTGTGCTTCTGATTATGCGAACCAACTGATTCAAATTGGCGGAAATGTTTCGGAGAATTCAAAACAGATTCAACTTCCTTGTTCCCCAGTGGAGCATGAAATATCATTAGATCCGGCTCCAGCTTCCCCTGTAGACTACGTAATAGATGGCAATAATCTTCTAAGATTTACTAGCGATATTGCTGCAGGGACAAACGTTCATGTTAGCATTAGTTGTAAAAAATAGAAACTGGCTCATATAAATGTTGTTAGATTGTACTCCTCTGACCACTGATTATTTTATATTTAAATAAAAATCCGTATTTCGATCGATAATTTCCAAAGTTGTATTTTGGAAATTACCTAACGAGTCGCCTATTTCTATTTCAGGCGACATTTGAATGCTTTGCCGACAAAGAAAAAATATACCCTTTGCCATAAATATTGGCTAAATATAAATCTAATTCTGGCAAAAGTTTTTTTAATTTAGATATCTGAGCATCAATGGAGCGAGGAGAAATATCTGAATTTTCCCAAACGGTTTGTTTCAGCCAAGTTCTAGAAAGTAAGTGGTCTTTGTTGTTGGCAAAGGCTAGTAGTAATTTGAACTGTGTGGGAGTGGTATTGATAATTTTTTCGTTCATTTTAACTATATAGTCTTTTGGATAAATGTGTATGTTCCCAATTTCTATAATATTAAAATGTCCCACCTTTTTTTCTAGAGGTATGGTCTTTTCTGAAAAATTATTATCTTGCATACGGTAGAGTAAATTTTTAATACGCCATTTGATTGAATTATATTTGCATGGAGTTTGTATATGGTGATCAGCTCCATAAAAAAAAGACTTTTCTTCAATGATAATATTGTTTTGCTTGCTAAGTACAATGATTCCTAAATTTGAATAGGAGTGTAGTTTACGTAGATCTTCTAAAGATTCAATAATTTCTGAGTCGCCATCTATGATGCATATCTGAGGCTCCCATTCTTTGGCAAGAAAGAGCATCATTTTGGCAGAGCTAGCAAGTTGAACTTTAAAATCTTTTTTGAACGCATCCATATGTCGATTGGCTTTGTCAGCTAGAAAATTACTATCTGTGCAGGCAATAATCAATTTAATGTTTTCTGTATTCATAATTAAAGATATCGTCACATAAGACTCAGGTCTTGATATAAAAAATTACAAATCTCAAAATGAAAAAGTGTATTATTTTGATTAGCTATACGTCTAATATAAATACAAAATTTAAATATGTATATCCAAGTTAAGTATTTTTGGTAAACTTGTATCATGTCTGGTCGTAAAGTTTTTCTCAATAATAGTGGGATGGGTTTGTCTACGCTTGTAGTAGGTGGAGGAGTAACTGCTCTTATTATTATGATGATCATGAAGATTATTAATTCAGCAACCATTACCACTACTCAATTAGATCGATATGATACGATTCAAGAAGTTAGAGATAACATATATCGAAATTTATTATTAAGCGAACCTTCGTGGCAATGTACAGTAGATGATTTAACCATAACTTCGCTTGAATGTCTAAGAGACGGCTCCGTTAATTGTTGTACCGGGGGGCCGCCGAATATTATGGATCCTTCACAGGAGTGCACTCCTCCAGACGGTAATCCTATGGCGGTCACAACTGGCGATATTAAAGTTTATACTCGTAGTAATGGAACATGTGTTTTGATGTATGATTCCACAGTACCTGGCAATGGATTTACGATGGAAGGGCAGCCCTGTAATGGCTATACCGATAATGGCAATCCTAATTGTCCATGGAGGGCTGATGTCACTTGGGAGGCAGCGTGTGTCCCTCCTAATTGTCGAGGAGCTCAACAAAAATTGAATGTGGAATTTCGCTATGCTGATGGTGTAGAGCAATGGTCTGGCTCTACCGCAGCCGCTCGAAGGCAGAGATTGGATTTTAGTGGCATTCGTTTGAAAACAGAAACTAAGTCCAATATGGCTTTTGCTGAATCCATGGTTTTTGACACACCAACGGTTTTTGGATCTGCCCCACATATATTTAACGTCCCTTACGGGGTCCAGTATATAATGGTGGAAGCTTGGGGAGCTGGCGGCGGAGGAGGGTCAGGTCTACCCAATGGCATCCCCACAGACCAAGTTACCTTTGTAGACGCCTTTGGAAATCCCGGACCGAGTATAA
>JAGRAA010000120.1 GCA_020435185.1 Bdellovibrionales bacterium
TAAAATTAAAATTTTAAGTTAGAATAGTTACTAGAAGTGAAAATGTCAAAAGGAAAAATACAAAGGTTCACCTTCAAATACTTGATAAAAAAAAAAAGGAAGTGTTTAAAGAATTTGCACAGTTTAACACTTGGGAAGAAAAATATAAGCACCTCATTAAAATGGGACAAAGCTTATCTCCCATTGAGGACCAATTAAAAACTGAAGAAAACTTAGTCAAAGGTTGTCAGTCTCAAGTTTGGATCTTTGGAAAATTAAATGAAGAGCAAAAAGTTGTTTATCATGCGGATAGCGATGCTCTCATCGTCAGGGGAGTTGTAAGCCTTTTACTGAAAGTTTTTTCTGGCGGCTCTCCGGATGAAATTATTCAATCGGATTTAGAGTTTATAAAAGAAATAGGTTTTGATCGCCAACTCTCTCCTAGTCGAGCCAATGGTTTATATTCCATGATTAAGCAGATCAAATATTATGCGCAGGCCTATAAAGCTTTATTGGCGAGCCAGAAATAAAAAATTAGAGGGTTGTATAAATTCGGTTAGAATCATCATTATCGTCTAATGCTTCTAAAAGGGTTTCCACTTCCTTGAGTTGTTCTTCATTTAATTCAGTCACGTTTTTAGGTTTGTAGTACAACTCAGCAGTGGTTACATCCCATCCTCGCTCTAACAATTGCGATCGAATTTGATCTAAGTCTTCTGGATTTCCGTAAAAACTATATTGATTTTCTTCGTCTGATTTTTCGACTTCGTTCGCTCCGACCTCAATTGCGTCTTCTTCTGGGTCAGATACTTCGACCTTTGTACCTTCAATGAGGGCGACTCGGTCAAATTGCCATGCAGCACTTCCTTGATCTCCCATTTGGCCACCATTTTTTTTAAAGATAGCTCTAATTTCAGAGACGGAACGGTTTCGGTTATCTGTTAAACATTCAACCATAATACCTACATTATGGGGACCAAGGCCTTCATAAAGAACCTCTTCAATAATGGTGTCGTCGTCCAGTTGTCCTGAGCCCTTTTTGATGGCTCTTTCAATGGTGGTCTTAGGGCACGAAACATCCATTGCTGAGCGAATGGCTAATTTAAGTCGAGGATTACCTTCTGGGTCAGGGCCGCCGAGTTTAGTCGCTATATAGATTTCTCTAGCTAGCTTAGTAAAAATTTTACCTTTTTTTTGCGAGGCTTCAAGCATGCTCGCTTTTTTCCAACCTTTACCCACGGCTATAAACTCCTTTAAAATCTCGAGTATAAGAAGAATTCATTTGTTCTGTCTAGAGGGATTAAAAGTTAATTCAATGAGTTGAAAATGGACTATAAAGTGGAAATCAAGTGGCTCCACATCGATTTATGTGTGCTAATAATTGATGGATTTTCGATTTAAATGCTTTTTGAAAGTTTTCTTCACAAAAATCAGGGCCTCGGCGGCAACCGTTAGGTCTCTCACCCATGGAAATTTCATCTCGGTTTTCAAAAACGAGGCGTGCGTAGGGAGCTTGATAGTATAATGTACACAGTTGGTTTTGGGGAAGTTCCTCGTCGAGGTTTCCTTTGCATATTTTTGCTTCGTGTAAAAGTAACTTTAGATCACTCAATAGATGGGCTGAGAGGCAGTAAGGGGTTTTGGTTTCTGCAGATATTTGACCACTGTCGACGTCCACATCAATAGAAGTTAAGGTGTACCCCATAAGCTGAGAGAACTGGGTTTTTTGTTCTTCAGGAATTTGTAGATTGATAAGTACAATGTTCGACGCTTGATTTTGTAGTTCTTCTTGTTGCGATTCTTCGTTGGAGATTTGAGAGTTTTCTAGAGAGAGAGCTGTGTTTTCAAATTGATGAGAGCAGTTTTGAAAACTGATCAGTAGAATGATAGTGCTCGTCAAAAAAAAGAATTTTAAAAAAACACGTGTCATAAGCGCCGCTCCATCTTTAGGTGATGCAAATTAAAGACCTAAAATGAAGGGTGAAAACCCATAATTTTAAGCTGAGAGTTTCAAATAGAGACAGTTTCACTAAATCTGTGTATTCGACAGTTGAATATATAGAATATGGTCAAAAAAACTCAAATTGTGGCACAATGTGTGATGGGAATGCTCTTGCCAGCACATTAGAACTTTGGTCTGATAAGGTACATTAATAAATAGAGCTTGGATGCTCAAATTTAATCAAAGGAGTGAAATATGAAGTTGTTATTAGCTTTAATAACTTTTTCTATGATGTCAGCGGCTCATGCTGATGTGTTCAGTGCAGATTACTATCAACAATTAGAAGTAAAAGCTCAGGCTCTAGCGGCTGGAAAGCTTCAGCTTCCGTGGCAGGTTGGCGATACTGCAAATTACAATGTAAAATTAGGTCCGATTTCAGGGACTGTAGATTCTTCAATTACTGAAGAAACTGGCGAAGGCTTTTGGGTTGTCCAAAACGTAGATTTAATGTTTCAAAAGCAAAAAATAGAAATTCTTTTTGATAAAGAAACTGGAGAAATCTTACAAATGAAAGTGAATGGAGAAAAGCAATCTATTCCTGAGAACAACATGGAAGTTGTTGATATGCAAGATGATAAAGTGACTGTTCCAGCGGGAACTTTTGATGTTCTTCATGTAACATTAAGAGATAAAACTTCTGGCGATGAATCTCATGCCTGGGTTAATCCAAATATCATTCCTATTTCTGGAGCAGCGAAACAAACTTCACCTTCGCAATTTGGTCAAGTGGTTATGGAATTGAAGTCATTTGTAAAAAACTGATGAATTGTTTTTTTACAACAAGAATAGCGCCGATTTATTCGGCGTTTTTTTTTGAGAGATAGTTTAAACTCATATTTTAACCCATTAAATCTTTAGGTCCAAAAGATTCAGGAAGCAATTCAGTGAGTTTGTATTTTTTAATTTGGGCAGAAAAATTGGCTAAGATAACTTCAGTGTTCTCATCGCTAAATTCATTTATGACTTGGCGGCATAAACCACAAGGGGAGCAAGGGTCTTTAGTGTCGGCAATAATAGCAACAAGTCTAATTTTTCTTAATCCATCGGTAATGGCTTTAAAAACTGCTATTCTTTCAGCACACAAGCTGGCCCCATAAGAGGCATTCTCTACATTAGTTCCGGTGTAAATGGAGCCATCATCAAGGAGTAGAGCTGCTCCTACAGGAAATTGAGAGTAAGGTGAATAAGAGTTTTTTCTTGCTCTTTCAGCATGTTCAATAAGAGAGTTTTCTTCTTGTGATAAGTCAGATCTAATCAATTTTATCTTTCTTTTCTTCTTCCATGATTTTATTGGCTCGAATGGCAACAGTGCCAGATATATCTTGAAGCTGGTCAAATTCTTCTAATTTTTTGATCTCATGGGTATTTTTTAATTCAATGGTCAATACGGGAACATTTTGGTCTTTCCACATATAGCGTCCTAAGCTCCCTGGGTAATTTCCCAAGGATTGCCAAGGAAGGGGGAGCTTTGAAGGCACAGGTACGTTGGGCCCATCAAAGTCCAAAATACCTAAAGGAGTATGAATAGAAATAATAAAATCAGGTTTAAACTCTTCTATATGTTGCATAATACACAGAGTTTCTCTCTCGCTCGCCGGTTTAGGACCTGGATAGCGTCTTGGGTCCTTATTCTTTTTTGTTTTCCATCGATGGAGAGCTAATTCGTCCCAATCTTTGGTAGGGAAATTACGGTTTAAATCTACACCATTACTGTTTTGTCTGGTGTTCTTTGCCCATCCATCAGGATTGGCTATGGGAATCACGCGCCAAGTGTTTCTGGAGTCGATACTAGAAAGTCGTTTCATCCAGTGCGCTGTAACTGTGCCACTTGCTAGTTCATCACCGTGAATCAGAGAGAGGGTTAAAATCCTTTTTCCTTTATGGCTAGAGCCAGGTTTTTCGAAATGAATGATAGGACGGTTGAGTTCACTGGCGCAAATAGGCTTAGAACTCACATCCTTACAGATAGCTTTTCGATCATCGACAGAAAGTTTATTGGACAAATATTTTAAATTTCTAAAACAAAAGTTATAGTCATCATCTGTTTTTACAATTTTCTCAGAAGCCTCAGTTTTGGGAGTTATTAGGTCTTCTGAGGTATTGCTTTTCGATGAATCTGGGGTTGTTTTTTCAGAAACCAATCCATTGTGATCTGAAAGATGATCATTAGGGGTGGTTGCCGAGGAACAGCTACTAAGCATTAAAAAAGT
>JAGRAA010000121.1 GCA_020435185.1 Bdellovibrionales bacterium
GGTTGAATCAATATCTTTTAGCTTGGGTACATTGTGAAAGACATGCTCACCTTCAGCTAGCAATGTCGAAAACAGTAACGGCAGGGCAGAGTTTTTAGCACCACTGGCAGCAACTTCGCCGTTTAGTTGATGACCGCTTTTTACTAACATTGAATCCATAAATATCCCTTTAGTTTATTTCTCCGCACACAAAGCGGGCATGTCCTGCGTAATCTTTCAAACCATATTGCTGCGAAAATATGTTCAGGTCACGAAACAACTTCAGTACGGGCTCTCCTTGTTGTGAACCGATTTCAAAGCCAATAGCTGATTTTTCTTTTAATAGCGACGACGATGCCTTTAGCCAACTCTGTATGTCAAATAGCCCGTTGTCTTTAGAAAACAAGGCCATATTGGGCTCAAACTTTCTAACATTCAATTCTACAGTTGCGTCTTCTTTAGCAATATACGGTGGGTTGGCAACAATAAGATCAAACTGATTCATTAAGTGTTCGGCGCGAGCGGCATCTAGATTTATAAACTCGACTCTATTTGAAACCTTTAATAACTCTGCGTTTCGTCGTGCTACACTAAGTGCTTCTTTAGAAATATCCACAGCGGTTAATCGCGCAGTCGGTATTTCTTTAATCAACGTTAATCCTAAACAACCTGATCCCGTGCCCAAATCTAAAATTTCAATTTGTTTCTGTGCCTTATTAGACTCAACCCATTTCAACGCCCAGTCGACAAGCTGTTCGGTTTCAGGACGCGGAATCAAAACATTTTTATTTACATAAAATGGGTAACTATAAAACTCACACTCTTCGAATATATAGGCCAATGGCTCGCCCGTTTTTCGCCGAGCAATAGCTTCTTCAATAAATTGTATAGCTGTCGTTTCTATTTCTTTGTCAGCGTTTTTTATACGCTCTGCTGAATCAATATGAGCATATTTTTCTATAATCCAACCCGCTTCAAGATGTGGCTGGTCAACCTGAGCATCTTTTAGGTTAATATAAGTTTGTCGAAAAATTTCTCCGATTGTCATCGTGCCGTTTGCTGCTTAAGGGCTTCGGCTTGAAAGAATGTTATAACCGGTTCAACCACAATTTCAAACTTACCAGCCATTACATCTGTCAGTTGATGTGTGGTGAAACCAATTCTGTGATCTGTAATTCTAGACTGTGGATAATTGTAAGTACGAATTCGTTCTGACCTGTCACCCGTACCAATCTGTGAGAGCCGCGTATCAGAAGCTTCTTTGCTCGCTTTTTCTTCTTCTATGGCCAAAAGTTTCGCATGGAGCATTTTCATCGCGCGATCCCTGTTACCATGTTGTGATTTTTCAATTTGGCAGGCTACGAAAAGCCCTGTTGGCAAGTGTGTGATTCTAACCGCTGAATCTGTGCGGTTGACTGATTGGCCTCCAGAACCACTCGCTCTCATGGTATCAATTCTTAAGTCTTTAGCATTTATTTGAATATCAATTTCATCAACTTCGGGTATCACTG
Source organism: Bdellovibrionales bacterium (assembly GCA_020435185.1). Lineage (GTDB taxonomy): Bacteria > Bdellovibrionota > Bdellovibrionia > Bdellovibrionales > UBA1609 > JAGRAA01. Next base: position 1,491 of record JAGRAA010000121.1, read on the forward strand.
CTACGGTTATTGTTGACGTATGCACCCGCCCCTGAGCTTCTGTTTTGGGGACACGTTGAACCCTATGAACCCCACTTTCGTATTTCATAATACTATAAACTTTATCTCCAGAAATTGTGGCAATAACTTCTTTATAGCCACCAACATTTCCAGGAGAGGTGGACATCACTGATACCTTCCAGTTTTTTTCGGCAGCAAAAATTGTATACGCACGAAATAGCTGCTCTGCAAAGAGGCTCGCTTCATCTCCGCCAGCTCCAGCTCGAATCTCAATAATAACATCACGGTCATCTTTAGGATCTTTCGGAAGAAGCAAAATCTTAAGCTGAGCTTCGAGTTCATCTCTATCTTTTTCAATTTGAGTGAGGTCGGCCTTAATCAAACGACGCATCTCTTCGTCGTTCTCAGCCTCAAGAAGTTCAATATTCTCTTGGATGCTCTTTGTAAGGCGCCGATACTCTCGAAATGGAACAACAATAGACTCTAAGTCTGCGTACTCTTTCATCAAGGCGCGGTAGCGTTTTTGATCGTCAGCTACGCCAGGAGCCTGTAAGTCTTGGCCTAAATGTTCAAATTTCTTTTCTACATCTTCTAGTTTTTTAAACATTTTAGCTCATAAATATTGATGAAATCTTCAATCTCCACATACTTATCAACACCCGATGCGCGATGCGTCGTTGGTTTTTGTTTTGCCTTAGGCTCTAACGGGAGCCAACAAAACAATAATAATTTCAGCTATTTGCTAGCCGCCCATCCCTTTAAGGAAGTCCACATTGGTTTTCGTGCTTTTCATTTTATCCAGCAAGAACTCCATACTATCCACAACATTCATTGGAGCTAACACTTTGCGTAAAATCCAAAGTCTTTGCAAACTCTTTTCTTCAATCAAGAGATCTTCTTTTCGAGTTCCGGATTTATTGATATCCATACAAGGGAAGATACGTTTATCCATTAATTTTCGATCGAGTTGAATCTCAGCATTACCAGTACCTTTAAACTCCTCAAATATGACTTCATCCATGCGCGAACCTGTATCAATCAGAGCTGTCGCAATAATTGTTAAACTACCACCCTCTTCAATATTTCTGGCTGCACCAAAAAACCTTTTTGGCTTATGTAAGGCATTTGAATCCACACCACCCGATAAGATTTTTCCTGATGGAGGAACAACTGTATTGTAGGCCCGAGCCAATCGAGTAATTGAGTCCAATAAAATAACAACGTCGTGCTTATGCTCAACCAACCTCTTAGCTTTCGCAATAACCATCTCCGCAACCTGAACATGTCGTGTCGGTGGCTCATCAAAGGTTGAACTGATCACCTCTCCTTTTACACTTCTGGCCATATCGGTGACCTCCTCAGGTCTTTCATCTATCAAAAGAACAATCAGTTTCACTTCCGGATGGTTTGTCGTTATTGCATCAGCAATATTTTGTAATAAAACCGTTTTTCCCGTTCTTGGAGGGGCAACAATAAGTGCTCTTTGGCCTTTTCCTAAAGGGGCCATCATATCTACAATACGGGTGGTCATCTCTGAAGGGTTATTTTCTAATTTCAATCTTTGAGTTGGATAGAGAGGAGTAAGGTTATCAAATAAAATTTTATCTCGACCTTGATCAGCAGGCTCGTGATTTAGCGTATCTACTTTTAATATTGCAAAATATCGCTCTCCTTCTTTCGGAGGTCTAACTGTTCCACTCACAGTATCGCCAGTTCTTAAACCAAATCGACGGATCTGCGACGGACTTACGTAAATATCATCCGGACCCGGGAGGTAATTATAATCTGGAGATCTTAAAAATCCATAACCATCAGGAAGAATTTCCAAAACCCCATTACCAAAGATGTCTCCTAACTTTGCAGCTCTTTTAAGAATATGAAAAACCATATCCTGCCTTCTCATACCTGCTGCATTTTCTATTTTTAACTTTTGCGCAAGAGCAGTTAACTCTTTAATATTTTTTGATTTTAAATCTTTAGAATTGAGGGCTGCTTTCTCTTCTGGAGTTAAGCTAATGTCGCTTAAATCAATATCTTCATCATCTAAAATAAGAATTTCATCGTCCGCAGGAGCTGGAACTTTTTGTTGGTCATTAGAATTGCCATTTTTAAAATTTCTTTTTCTATTAGGACCACCAGATCGAGATCTTCTATCATTTCTATCATTCCGGTCATTAGAATTAGAAGAGCGACCACCCGTTCTTCTTCTGTTATTAGATTTTTCGTTCTTTGCCTCTTTAACATTTGTATCAGAAGAATTCTCTTCTTTAACTTCATTTTTAATAGATGCTTTGACCTCTTCGGTTTGTTCAGACATGTTTTCTCCTGAGAATAAAAAAACTGATGTTTTTAAAGGGATCTTATGAAAATTTCCTTGAGTTAATTGAGTAAGATACAAATGAAGCAAGCCTAATATTCAGCCGCTCACTATTTGTGCTCTGGCCTAGATTGCTCGGTTTTAGCCAAAAAGTAAAGATTTATTTTGGGTAGAGTCAAATTTATACATCTAACAACACCTAAAGTATTAAATTTTCTGTATATTTTCTAGTCATTTAGAGCTTTTTGTTGGCAAATTTTTAACATTTTTGACTCAAAATAAGAATATCGAGTTTTATCCTTAATCCTTTGTCTATACGTTCCGAAATAATAACTAGGAGTTTTTATGAATAAAGATCAATTTTTAGAACAACATGACGACCAACCAGCAAAGAGATTAAAGCTAACTGTTCCTGTTAAGTTCAAAAAGAATTACGCTCGTAATTTAGACGAGGGCGTTTTAAAAAATATTAGCTTAACTGGAGCATTTTTAGATCTTCCTCAGCCTGGCGAATTTCACCAAGATGAAAAACTCACTATCACATTTAATGTGAGTGGGAGACAACGCGAAGTTTCGGCCAACGTCATATGGTCGGATCATTCAGGATGTGGGATAAGATTTAACCCCTTCAACAATAGAGATGTTCAGATTATAGATGATTTGATGTTCTATGTTGAAAGCCAAAAAGATACTCGAAGAGACGTACTTGATAGTATATTCAAGGTTGTTGCTTAAAGTAAATTCACTATGAGTCTCAATAAAAAAAGGCTACCTTGAGTAGCCTTTTTTTATGTCTTAATGGGATTGTTATAGCTTATTCAATCTGAGTATGAGTGGTGGTATTAAAATCCATTGTCTGTCTAGATTTTTTCTTTTTAAACACTATCACTCCTGCAATGATCACAAACAATACTCCTGCGGCCATAAGAATCATTGTCATATCATCTCCTCCTCCTACTTCGGGAGTATTCTTAGCAACCCGAGGTGGCCTTTTCGGTGGCGCAGGTGGTGGTGGCGGTGGAGGTGGCTCGATCGTCGCTGCCGCTGGTGGAGGTGGTGGCGGCGGAGGCGGCTCATCCATCGCAGGCTCTGGCGGAGGTGGAGGCTCATTCGCCGGCATATTTTGAGCAATCTCCTGAGGTGGCGGAGGCGGAGGCTCATTTAAGTCTTCCATAGGGTCAGAATCATTGCTCGCCATAGCTGGTGGAGGAGTTGCTCCTCCTGAGCTTGCCCAGTATCTCAACTGAACACCTTCAGCCAATTCACCTTTAGATTCTACATCCAAGTTGGTTGCGTAAACTTCCATCCAACTTCTAGGATGCCCAAGCAAGCTACTTGCAACCTTTCTAATGTTATCTCCATTTTTAGAAATATATATTTCTGGAGATAACCCTACATCTTCATAATAAGTAAGCAACTGAGATTCATCATTAGGTCGTTGCGGAGAATTATAATAAATTTTATCTCCAACCTTTAAACCTCTTTTTAAAGTTGAATTTACTGTGTATAAATCGTTTGTTTTATCTTGCCCATAAATTTTTTGGCTGACAGACTCCATTGTGTCGCCATCTCTAGCTATATAAATAGCGTTAACCAATATTCCATTTTTTCTATAAGGAGTGGTTGCCATCTTCTTAACAGAAACCCACGTTTTAACGGGAACTTCCTCTACATTAGAGGCTCCCAACTCATCTGTTGGAGCGGCCATAGTATCATCAAAAGGTACAGGTTCAGCAGGAGCCATGTCTTCCATGGGCTGCTCATCCATCATAGCCATATTGTCTTGTTGAGGAGCTTCTTCCGCCATAGGCTCGTCCATAGGAGCCGCATTGTTTTCTTCGGCAAGTCCTTCGCTATCATCTAGCTGCTCATCCTCGGCTAAACTTTCATCTCCGCCCTCTTCCATAGAAGAATCATCGGACATTTCTTCATCACCACTGGCATACTCTTCGTCGCCACCTAACTCTTCATCACTCTCAAACTCCTCATCTCCCCCGCCATCGTCTGCTGCGGCAACCTCTTCACTATTGGCAGAATCTTCGCTAGAAGAACCAGAAGTGCATGCTGTTCCTCCTAAAATGAAGAAAGCAATAAATAGAAAGTAAATGAATCTTCTTAATATTGTTGTCATCATAGATGCATCCTCGCTAATTGAAAGAAAACTTCAACTGTTTCATTACAACACATCGGAGCCTGCCGTGGTAACCTAAAATTATTTCGCAGGCCCTAAGTCTTCTGAATATGCGTACTTTTTCAAATAACCAGACCTAGGTCCAGCTACTCTTTATACTTTAATCTCGCACCTTTTTTTATTTTGAAGTGATTCACCCAACCTTTGGTGAGCTCCAAAACATATTGGGCCTTTTCTCGACTGGCGTATTCGGGAATTTCATTTTGCATCACACTTTTTAAACCATCCATAGAAGTCCACTCAACAAGCCTTTTTTTACGATCAAAAAATAATAAATCTAAATCTATAAACGTATTTTTCATCCAAAAATTTTGTTTTTTCTCTCGATCGAACAAAAAAAGCATACCTTGATTTAATTTCAAAGGTGTCTCCCTATACATTAAACCCTGTTCACGCTTTTGAGGGGTATCCGCAATCTCTGCTTCAACCAGAATGTTATCAATAGTTATTTTTTCTTTTTTAAAAGATAACTGCTCCCCATAGAGCCAATGAGAATAAATAAAAAATATGATTAAACTTAATATTTTGAAAATACATCCCCCTCAATTTTGATTTCTAGCCCAAAATTTCTAAAAGCAATCGATTCACAACATCTGGATTAGCTTGTCCCTTCGTTGCCTTCATCACCTGGCCAACAAAAAATCCCATAACTTTTGTTTTACCAGATTTAAATTGTTCGACTTGATCAGGATACTGGTTCACAACAGATTGAATCAACTTTTTGATCTCTTCTTCTCCTGAAATTTGTTTTAACCCCAAACGATCAACTACTTCTTGAGAAGACTCCCCTGTCTTGAACATTTCCACAAAAACTTGCTTAGCCATCTTACCCGACAGCTTTCCTTGATCAATTGTTTGAATAAGCTCTGCTAAACGTCCGGCTTTAATGGGGCTTTCTTCAATTAAAATTTTGTTCTCATTTAAGTCTCTTAATAAATCGCCCGTTATCCAGTTTGCCGCCGACTTGGGATTTCCACACCCATTTGACACAGCTTCAAAATAGCTGGCCATCTCAATGGTACTGGTCAACAAAGATGCATCCAAAGGACTTAGTTCATACTCATTGACAAATCGTTTGAGTTTATCAAAAGGCAATTCTGGAATTTCATCCTTAAAAGTATTAATATCTCTCTCAGACAACCTTATGGGTAGCAAATCAGGATCTGGGAAGTAACGATAATCATGCGCCTCTTCCTTTTCTCTCATCGAAAAAGTTTTATTTTTATCCGAATCATAAAGTCGAGTTTCCTGAATTATTTTTCCTCCGGATTCCAAAGTATCCACCTGTCGACTAAACTCATAATGGAGAGCCTTTTCTATAAACCTGAAAGAATTTATATTTTTTATCTCAACCTTTGTCCCTAATTTACCATCGCCTTTTTTGCGAACACTGACATTGCAATCACATCTTAACGATCCTTCCTCTAAGTTTCCGTCACAGGTTTTTACATATCTCAAAATATCTCTAACCGCCCGAGCATAAGCCGAGGCCTCTTCTGGAGCTCTTATATCGGGCTTAGAAACAATTTCTAACAATGGAATTCCTGCTCGATTAAAATCTACTAAGGTGCTTTCTCCCAAGTGGGTAGACTTACCCGCGTCTTCTTCCATATGCGCACGTTCAATCTGAATTTTATATTCTTGTCCTTCAAGATAAAATTGCACAAACCCATCTATACAAAGCGGCTTGTCAAACTGAGAAATCTGATACCCTTTAGGAAGATCCGGGTAAAAGTAGTTTTTTCTCGCAAAAACAGATTCTTTTGAAATGGTGCAATTAAGGGCAAGCCCTGACCGAATAGATAACTCCAGAGCTCGCTTGTTTAATACGGGCAAAGAACCAGGTAAACCTATACTCACCGTTGAAATATGAGTATTTTCTGGAGCACCAAACTCCGTACTATCACTAGAAAAAATCTTACTCTTCGTCGACATTTGAGCATGAATTTCTAAGCCTATGACACATTCCCAATCATTATAAGACATGATCAGCTCTTTTCTTTAAGTTTAGTTCTTTTTCTACATAACTTCCGATATCAAATAAAACTTGCTCATTAAAATGATTCGCCTGCAATTGAATTCCGATGGGTAACCCTAAGCTAGAAAACCCAGCAGGAACCGAAAGAGCAGGAATTCCTGCTAAGTTGGCAGAAGTCGTAAAAATATCATTGGCAAACATCGCCAACGGATCGTCCACTTTTTCTTTTAATTTAAAAGCGGCTGATGTCGCAACCGGAGAAAGAATAGCATCACACTGACCAAATGCAGACAGAAATTCATTTTGGATTAACCTTCGCACTCGGCAAGCCTTCTGAAAATAATCATCATAATAACCTGAAGATAAAGCGAAAGTGCCAAGCATAATACGTCTTTTAACTTCATGTCCAAAGCCCAAGCCTCTTGTTCGACCATAAAAATCAATTAAATCTTCAGCCGGTTGAGATTTAAAATCTGCTCTATATCCATATCTCACACCATCAAAACGAGATAGGTTTGAAGAAGCTTCACTAGAAGTAATAAGGTAATACACCGGGATAGCCTGCTTTACTAAGGACAAAGAGACTTCGACAATATTAGCACCACCCTTTTTGAGTAAATCTACAACACTGTTAAAAACTTTTCTTGTGTCTTCATCCACTTCAAATTCCATATATTCTTTAGGAATTCCTATGGTAAGTTTAGAAACATCTGAGCAAATAGACTCACTCCAAGAAGGAACTTCTCTCTCACTGCTTGTACCATCATGAGGGTCATAACCAGACATTACCTCGCAAACCAGAGCCGCATCTTTAACCGAAGTGGTCATAGGACCAGCCTGATCAAAACTAGATGCAAAAGCGATCACGCCATATCTACTAATTCTTCCATAAGTAGGCTTTAAACCCACCACTCCACAAAAATGAGCGGGTTGACGGATTGATCCACCGGTATCAGTACCTATAGATACTGGAGCCATAGCTGCCGCAAGAGCAGCGGCGGATCCACCACTTGATCCACCAGGGACGTATTCTTTATTCCACGGATTTAAAGTCGATCCATAAAAACTAGTTTCATTGCTTGATCCCATAGCAAATTCGTCGAGGTTCGCTTTGGCTAAGACAATAGCACCATTCTTCTCTAATCTACTTATAAGAGTGGCACTGTAAGGAGGTATAAATCCATCTAACATCTTTGATGCCGCCGTTGTTTCTAGACCCTCTGTACAGATTAAATCTTTAACAATAATCGGAACTCCTAAAAGCTTTTTCTCCATTGCTTGCTCTGGGGTTAACGAATCTATGCTCTTTGCTCTATCTAAAGATTTTTCGTTAACATTTACTATTGCATTAAGATCTTTATGTCTTTCAATTTGATCCAAAAAACCCTCAACGACCTGAGTGGAGGTAATTTCTTTTTTAAGGATCAGTTCTCTAATATGTGAAGCTTCTAAACCTAAATAATTCATAATCTCTCTCAGTGATCACACAACCGGTGGAACTTTATATTGGTTAAACTGGGCTTCGGGAGCACCTTCTAAGGCTTGAGATTTATTCTCCCAGTCCTCCGCTAAGTCAGGTCGCAAAGATAGATTTATTTCAACTGGAGTTCTCAATGGTTCAACTTCATTCGTCTCTACTTCTGCGATTTGACCAAAATAATTTAGAATCAGTTCGAAATCTGTCTCTAAAGCTTTAAGCTCTTCATCACACAAATTTAATCGAGATAATTTTGCTACTTTCTTAATATCCATTTCTTTCCCATTTATTCATATATCTACTGATGCCTCGCATTTTAAGTGGTCACTGCCTAGAAATAAACCTATTTTTTGGCTTATGAACAAAGATATTCAAAATGCACAACAAAGAATTGAAGAACTAAAGCAAGAGGTTTCAAAACACGACCATCAATATTATGTCTTAGATGAACCTATAATCAGTGATTTTGAATATGACAAATTATTTTCAGAATTGATGGCCTTAGAAACAAAATACCCCCAGTTTAGGGCTGAAGATTCTCCCACCCTACGAGTTGGAGGCCAAGCTATTGATAAATTTGAAAAAATTTCTCATAGCGAACCGATGCTCTCTTTGCAGAATTCTTATTCACCCGAGGACATCCTGGAATTCGATGATAGAGTAAAAAAGTTTTTAAAATCAGAAGATCCAATCCTCTATTTTTGTGAGCCCAAATTAGATGGTTTAGCTCTAGAAGTCATTTATAAGAACGGCCTTCTTGTGGGAGGACTGACTCGTGGAGACGGAAAAGTCGGGGAAAATGTCTTTGAAAATGTAAAAACGATTAAAACCCTACCTTTAAGAATTAATTCTCCTCAAACCCCAGAATTATTAGAAGTCAGAGGGGAAGTCGTGATGTTAAAAAAAGACTTTAAGAGACTCAATGAACATCAGGTAAATTCTAATCTCCCTCCCTTTGCAAATCCAAGAAATGCGGCCGCAGGAACTATTCGACAACTCGATCCCAAAATAACCGCTTCGCGCCCGCTCACTTTCATTGCTTACGCTAAAGGACTACTCAAAGGCTTAAACATTTCAAGTCAGGCCGATTTAATGCAAAATTTTTCTGACATGGGCATTAAAACCCTTGGACTAGCAAAAAAAGAAACCGATTCCCCTTTGATACTCGAAGAAATTGCCAAAAATTATATTAAAAATCCCAAAAGGACTCCTCCTCTATGCGCAATTTGCACCTCAGCCACAGAGGCGATTGCTTATTACCATTTTATCGGCAAGTTAAGACCACACCTCCCTTTTGACATTGATGGCGTCGTCATAAAGGTCAACTCCTTTGAACTTCAAGAAGCCCTAGGAGCTATCGCACGAAATCCTCGATGGGCAACAGCCGCAAAATTTGAGCCCGAAAAAGCAACTACAACAATCAATAATATATTTACCCAAGTTGGTCGTACTGGGGCCTTAACTCCCGTTGCTGAAATGGAACCCACAGAAGTGGGAGGCGTCACCATCACTTACGCAACACTTCACAATCAAGATGAAATAGATAGAAAAGACATTCGAATTGGTGACACCGTCATTGTTCAAAGAGCTGGGGATGTAATCCCAGAAGTCATTGAGGTCTTAAAAGAAAAACGCCCAAAAAAGAGCAAACCTTTTATAATGCCAAACACATGCCCTGTTTGTTCACATCCAGTTTTTAGAGAAGAGGGCGAGGCAAAATCTTATTGCATTAATCAAATATGCCCAGCCATTATAAAAGAATCTTTAAAGCATTTTGCTTCTCGAAAAGCTATGAATATAGACAAACTCGGAGACAAAATCGTCAATCAACTTGTTGATGCCGGTTTAGTTACTCGCTTCTCTGATATTTATCGACTCACTAAAGAAAAACTTTTAACACTAGAACGATTCGCAGAAAAATCAGCCCAGAATCTTATAGACAGTATCGAAGCCAGTAAGAAAACCTCTCTCGCGCGATTTATATACTCGTTGGGCATTAGATATGTCGGAGAGCAAACAGGGTTGGTTTTGCAAAATCACTTTTTACAATTGGACAATTTTTTACAAACTAAACCCGAAGAACTTATTGAGATCAGAGATATCGGTCCAAAGGTGGCGGCCTCTATCCTCAGAAGCTTAGAAGACAAAGAATTTATTTCTGAGATCAAATCTCTAGTAAAATTAGGGGTCGATATTGAAGAGGTCACTCTTCCAAAGTCTGAAGAACTCAAACTGAGCGGACTAAATATTGTTATAACCGGAACTCTTCCTGTTGGTCGTGATGAAGCCAAAAAACTCATTCAATCTCTCGGAGGTAAAAGTTCTGGCTCAGTAAGCAAAAAAACAGATTACCTCTTAACAGGAGATTCCTCTGGCTCCAAATTAGAAAAGGCACGCGAACTAGGCGTGCCTATTTTAAATTGGGAACAATTCAATCAGCTTATTAGCTCTTAAAGATGGTCGATAGGGATATCGCGTGCCATGACAGTTTTTCTACCATCTGCCTTAGCACTTTCAATGCCTTTTTTGCATAAAGCTTCAACAGCTTCGCTTAAAATCTGAACTGTTTCTGCAGAAGTATTACAACCCCCCTGCTCTTTAATAATCTTTTTAACTTTACTGGTTACTACTAAAACTTCCGCCATTTTTCCTCCACTAAAACTCAGTGTTTAAATTCAACTTACGAACTCTGAGTCTATAGAACTCAATGCTCAAGTTCAATTAAATTGCACTTCAGCATTTTCATGAGAAAAACACATCGCATTATTTCCAAAAACCAGGAGCTTAGTCCTAATGTTATGTTCCATTAATATCGTTAATCAAACCCATAAAGCCTATAGAATTGTAAAAGTTTTATAAAGATGAAAAAATAGTCACATCTACGAAAGCAAAGGGGCCATCTATGAGATTCATTAAACTTTCCATCTTTTTTTTCCTGTCCAACATTCTCATTTTGCCCAATTTAATGGCAATCGGGGAAAAGGCTTATTTAGTACAAAAAAAGCATTTGAAATACTTTACCCATAAGAATCTCTCTCCTAAAACCGTCGACGCAGACTTCGTAAGAGTTTTACTATCTGCAAATGATATCGAGCACTTATCTAAAAACATCCACTTTGATGATCATCAATGCGGAGGTTTTATGGCGGTTGACGAAGAGGCCTCTTTAGAGCAACTAAAGCGAGAAATAAAAACCGCAAAATTAACAGAAACCGCAGAAAACGAATTTTCTACCCTAGAGCCACGATTCCCCACTCAGGTACAACAACTCTTTAGTCAACTTCAGCAAGAAGACTATATTAATTATGTCCGACAGCTCTCCCAATTTAATGACCGCTCAGCCCGCACTCAAAATGGTGTTCAAGCGAGCGAATGGATAAAAGAAAAGTTAGAATCCTTTAAATTAGAGTTTCACAGAGAAAACATGGACGTTTTCTTTGTTGAAACTCCCCGATACAACCAAAAATCAATTGTCGTGAAACTTTCTGGAAGCAAATCAAATCTGCCTGCGGTTGTTCTTGGTGGACATATGGATACGTTAAGTTCAAATAAACCGGGTGCGGATGATGACGCCTCTGGATCCTCTACTCTTTTCGAAATTATTCATAAACTGCTAAAAACAAACACTCAGCTTCAAAGAGACACTTACTTTATTTTTTATGCAGCAGAGGAAGTTGGTTTGGTGGGATCTAAAGCTGTGGTTGAATATTTTTCGAATAACAATATCTCTGTGAGAGCGGTTATGCAGTTAGATATGACAGGGTATGCGGTTGAAAGATCAAAAGGAAAAATATTTTTCGTCACCGATTACACCAACAACGCTCTTACGTTATACACAAAAAAGTTAGCCAAAACCTACTTAGGAAAAACAGACAATCAGATTTTAGACTTGCGATGCAATTATGCCTGCAGCGATCATGCGCGATGGACGAACAAAGGCTTTCCGGCGGTATTCCCTTTTGAAAGTCTATTTCAAGATTACAATCCGGACATTCATACCTCTCGAGATACCTTGAGCACAGTTTCTGCTGAACATGCCTTTCAATTTGTAAAATTGGCCGGTGCTTTTGTTATCGAACTTGGTGAGCCTAACAAATAAAAACCTAAGGTTCGAGATAACTCTAGGTTTTAATTTGTTTACAAAGTTTATTGGACATAGTAGCAAATATTTTAGTAGAGGGTTTTAAGAGAGCTTGAGGATTTATTTCTTATTGAGGCTAGTCACGAAGTATGTACAATCGTGACCGCTAATCAACTTTTTGAGCAGTGGTTTCTGGACAGTAAATTTTTGCTATTCGTCGAACCAGCTCTCGGTGCCGTGAGGCAAATATTCAACAAGCACCAAAATTGTCTTTTTTTCGTTTTTCATATCCCAGCGAAATTCTAATGATGATCCCTGTAGCTTTCTTATTTTTGGCCCATCGAATTGATTAGGGTCTACATTACGTCGAATACATTCGTCCTTAAATCGCACGGTAGCTTCAGCTTGAGCTTTTTCATTCGATCTAGTGATGTAATAAAATAGTTCAGTGGCTGTTAAGATTAATACCAAGGCGGCAACAAATAATAGGAAACTTTTTAATACCTTCTTCATCTACTTAGAATAAATATGAAGACGCTTGCTGTCCATCAAAGTAAAGTTTTAGACCGCCGTGCGTTCATTAAAGTGCAATAAATAGGAAAGAATGCGCGCTCCGCTCGCCCCAAACAGTATGATCGAAGTGCCATCGTACAGTTATTTAGAAAGATCCTGTCTCTTCTAAAAATAATCAAGGTAGTTTGGCAGATATTTCTATTAACTTTGCTAATCGTATCTAGTGAACTCTTTCGTATATGCTCTGGTCATAAGTCCGAGCGTTCACGACTAGTTTCATTTCATTAGACAAGTGTTATGTAGTCAGATTTTTCTTCGAAAAGAAAATCAATACAATAGCCAGAGAAATAGAAATTATTCCGACCTTTAAATTATGAAGACAATAAGTCTCAAGACTCTGATATTGGGGGCCACCATGCTCAATCATTGATTCAGAACCAAAATGATAGGGAATAGGATTCGCTTTAGCAGTATATACTTCGTAAAAACAAAGCCCCGAAAATATAACCAAGCAAATAGCACAAAACCAAATGGCATTTCTTAAGTATTTTTTCACTCAAGGAGAGTAACAGAAACATCAGAATACTGTCTACAAAAGGAATGTTTCCTAGGGAAGTTTTTTCTTATAAAGCAATAGATTATGATTTGAGTATATAAAATAACGTACTTTTTAAACAATCCTGCTCTATTCAATAAGTGCCATTTTCCTCCTCTGGTCCAATAAAAAAATCACTCGCATCACCAAGAAAAAATTGTAAATAACCTAACGACCAGCCTCTTGCGTTGGGTTTATATATGCCGCCTTCATGACTTTACCTCCTTGTGTGCTCGAATGTTTGCTTTAATACGCTCAAAGGCTTCTACATTTTTGGGAGCAAACCAATCCGTGCCCACTAACGCTAGATCAGGATCATCCAGATCTATTCCTAAGGCCTCTATATAATCAAGACCACAAAGAAAAAACTGTTGCTCGTAGGGCAAAAGATATTCAGTCTTTTTTCGATGATATTTTTTTGCTTCTTCGTAAGAGGCATACCAACTATTCCAATACGGAAGGCTAACATTTGCAGGACGAAAAAGAGCATATTGATCTATACTTTCTTTCATTTCTCTCCAAGAACCGAAGCCTGCTGATTTAGCAATAATGCCATAGGCTTCTTTTAGCTTTATAATTATACCGAGTTTTTTCTTGGACTTTTGAAGTAACTTTGCTTTGATTTTAAGAGACTCAACACGAGACATATTTGACTCCTTTGATTATAGCTACCAATCTCCCGCATTTTGGTAATCAAGTGAGTTTTCTATTCTTGAAATGGAGTGAGATTCTCTTTAGCGGGTATAGGCGTCTCCGCAGCCTATACCCAATATCTTACTAGAGAATATTCAAGAAATCAAAATTATTATTAAAAGCGAAAAAGAACAAAAAACTTTCTTTTACTTTTTTATTTAAACTTTGCCGACAATTCTAAGGTGTAGGTTATATCTCTAGACTGCTCTCCTGAGCCAGATTTTACCGCATTACGCTTATAGGCTGGACCAATTTTAATATTACAACCCGTATCCAAACAGTATTGAGCGGTAAGTTTAAAGGTTGAAGATCGAGTGCTCTCCTCTAATCCCGTTTCATCGGTAAACTCTCCATTTATCACTATTCCCCCAATCTTCCTACTTCCTTTTACTCCTGAATAAATCACATTATCTTTTGTAGTCTGACCCAACGAATCCGAAATCCTGGTGGGGCCCGCTCCAAGATTAATTTCTCCATCTATTCCAGTGCCAAATAAGTCATGAAAGTCTCTCCCAATACCCACAATCATACTTTTTGATTCAGACTCATCCGTATTTTTTAAACTCTTTACTAAAGCAAACATCGTGTATTTGTCTTGTAATATTTTTCTTCTCGTCTCTAAAGAAATGAGATGAGATTTTTCTTTTCCATTTTCGTCTGAATTTTCGTAGTCCAAATCTACGCTTAACGTATTTTTCCAGGGACCATACGTATGAACAGCAACTCCGCCAACAGATAAGTTTGAGGTATTGGTGTCTTCTCCATCTAAGTAGGTATATGAAAACTGTGTTTCTAATTCAATTTTATGAT
>JAGRAA010000122.1 GCA_020435185.1 Bdellovibrionales bacterium
GTCATCGAACTAGAAAAGAGCGAACAAACAACAAAACAAGACAACGAAAGACTTGTTGAACAAGTCGAGAGTTTACAATTTTTATGGAAAGATAACCAAGACGAAATAGATAAATTAACCGGCCAGAATAAAGCTCTACAAAAACTCAATCAGCAGCTGAGCACAAAATTAAACGAGCATCGCTTGCAGATTAAAAACTTAAAAGAAGAAATGGATCAAGTTCATTTCAAAGCCAAACAGAGTATTCAGTATCAAAAAAGCAAACAACTTGCCGAAGAAAGTCAAAAGGCCCAAGAAAACAGCCAACAGGTTGCTGACGAAGCCAAGAAAACCCTAGAAAAAATAGATCAACTGGTTGCAGACATACAATCCAGCATTGAAATTTGAGCGAGTAGTAAAATCCTTTACCCCTCTACTCTTGGTAAAGAGGGCGGGTTGTAGGTTTCAACAGTGAGTTCCTCTTGCTCAATCTCTACAGAGGTCAATACTTGCGCTATAGCGGCCTCTGAGGCCGACACGCTATCGTTTCTATCCACAGTCTCTTCAATAAAATCAGGGATCTGATTGTGAATAACAGGCTGAATAAACGATTGTAAAGCCAAGTCTTCGCTTGCATAAAATTCTACTTGGTTTTCTAAGTGGCTAGAAAAAATCCTTACATACTCAGACGACGCTGAAACTACTTTAAGAGGTCGAGATTCCATTTTTACAAGCTGGCTCAGAATATCCAAAAATGAAGTTATCCCCGTCGACCCCACGAAAGAAAGGCCTCGTAAATTAAAAATAAATTTCTCGCTTTTTAAGTGTGAAAAACAGTGTTGCCGAAACACCTCTACAGGCTCTAATTCTAATCGGCCACTCATTGATACGATGAGATAATCGCCTCTTCTCGTTACATTGGCTTCCATTTTTCCTCCAAAGGTATTCTCTTAGTTTACAATTGACTGCGGATTTTTAAAATATCTTGGAAAATATACTAAACCAAAGACATCTTACATCTAGCCTATAGGCGAGTTTTCAAAAGGCGTTTTCCATTCAGGCCTTCAATCCTTTTCATTTTTAAAGAGATCTATACAATTAAAAAATATAAACAATTTAGAGGACCTATGAAAAACTTATCGAAAAAATGGAAGCTCCTGTTCTCACCCTTTTTTGTTGGACTCATCACCACGATAGGTCTGTATCTTTTTACCATCGGATACTACGACATCGATTTTGACGAACCCGAAGATTCCATTAACTCTCTTTATAAATTCTTCTATCGCTTAAACCTGGAATCCTTTAACCAAAGAATTCAAAGCCGTGGCCCAAGAAAGAATTTTTCCAAAGACCTTGCCCTCATCACGGTGGACGAACGATCTCTCGATCTCATTGGTCGATGGCCATGGCCGAGAGATATTCTGGCTAAAGGAGTCGACAATGCTATAAAAAATGGAGCAAAAGTCATTGCCTTTGATGCTATCTTTTCTGAACCAACAGCCTTGCCAACACTAAAGATCATCGAAAATACTCCTTCTTTGGATCCAAAATCTAAAGAGCTTTTAAAGTCAGAGATCTTTCAAAAAAATCCAGACAACGAATTTGCTCGCAGTGTATATACCAACGCTGACAAAATTGTGCTTGGAACGTTTTTTGGATCCAATATCCCTTGGATGAATAACAGTTTCGAGAATGTTTGCCTTGGCCTCGCTTTTAAAGGAAGTAAAACCTTTGAAGTTTGGGACAACGAAGAAGCTTACCTGGGAGTTTTTGATAAACTCGCAGTATATATCCCCGATGTGATATCTGAGTATTTTCAAAGCGCCATCCAAGAAATGAGAAACACCTATATAGAAAACGAAAAACAAAATTATGATTCATCCCATCTACAGCAAGAAGTTGACCGTAGAATTACAAGTTACTGCCTAGAAAAGTGGCTTAAGCCAGAACTTGACCCAGATTACACCGGACGACTAGCTGATAATTGGCAAGAGGTTTTAAAGGCTGATGAAGATATAAAAGCAAGCTCTCTAGAAGAATGGGCCAATAAATTTGCTTCGGAGTACTGGGCTAATCCCGTTGTTTCGGCTTCCGACTGGGTTCTCAATATTGATAGCCTTAATTCTGCAAAAAAACACAGTGGCTTTTTTAATGCTTTTCAAGACTTAGACGGAACCATCCGAAGAGCTTATCTTGTCGCCCATACCGGTGAAACCTACATGCCTTCAGTAGCCTTAAAAGGCTTTCTCGTGGCTAACAACTATAATGCTGAATTTCAATTGGTCCCCAACGATCGTTTTAAAGGTTATCAATACAAAAAAGTCTCAGATTTTAGTATTACGGATCTCAACCAAGAAGCAAAAAAGCTGTTCAAGCTTCCTGTGGATGAAAAAGGGCGATTGTATATCAACTATGCCGGCCCACAAAAAATCTTTCCCTATATTAGTTTTGCTGATTTAGTGAAGGATGGAGATACACTTTTTTATGAACAAAGACAGTGGGATGGGGATAAATTAACCGATGTGATTAAAACCACCGAAGTTTCGAAAAAAGAATTTTTAAAAGATAAAATTTTGCTTTTCGGTGCCACAGCCATTGGCATCTATGATCTGCGAGTTACACCCTTTGACAAAAACTACCCCGGAGCAGAAACCCATTTAAACGTGATGGACAATATCATCAATCAAAATGCTTTTCACTCTCTGGATTGGGAGTATGAAAATATGAGCTTCCTCGTCCTTCTTCTTGGTTTACTCTTAAGCGTAGCCTTTACCTATTTGGGAGCTCTCCAAGGTCTACTCTTCACCTTAGCAAGTTTATTTTCTACTTATTTGATTGATAAATACTACTTTTTTAATAACGAAGTCATCGTCACCATTCTCTTTCCTCTATGTACTATTCTAGGAGTGTATGTATCTATTACCGTTTACAAATACTTCACGGAAGAAAAAAACAAACGTGAATTAAAGGGTACCTTTGC
This sequence comes from Bdellovibrionales bacterium, assembly GCA_020435185.1. Lineage (GTDB taxonomy): Bacteria > Bdellovibrionota > Bdellovibrionia > Bdellovibrionales > UBA1609 > JAGRAA01. Next base: position 2,960 of record JAGRAA010000122.1, read on the forward strand.
AAAATATGTATCTCCCGCAATCGTGGATGAAGTTCTCTCTGATCCCGAGAACATTGAACTGGGCGGGAAGAAAATTCGTATGTCTGTTTTCTTTTCAGATATTCGGGGCTTTACCACTATTTCAGAAAAATTAGATCCCAAGCAGCTCAGTGATCTATTGAATAGTTACCTTACTCCAATGACGGACATTGTTTTTAAAAATAAGGGGACTCTTGACAAGTATATGGGCGACGCCATCATGGCTTTTTTTGGAGCCCCTATACAATACTCTGATCATGCGGCCTACGCCTGTCGCTGTGCTCTCGATCAATTAGTGAAACTCAAAGAACTTCAAGCCGAATATAAAGCCAAAGGGCTGCCTATGATAGACATAGGAATGGGAATCAATACGGGAGAGATGAGCGTTGGCAACATGGGCTCAGAAACCGTCAGAAGCTACACGGTTATGGGAGATGCTGTCAATTTAGGCTCCCGACTAGAAGGGATTAACAAGCAATACGGCACGCGCATTATAATCAGCGAATTCACCTATGCCGACGTAAAAGATCATTTTATATGCAGAGAAATTGACTGGGTGAGAGTGAAAGGAAAGCTTGAACCTGTAAAAATTTACGAACTCATCGCCGAAAATAACACAAATGACTCTATGCAAACAGTTTTGTCTCATTTCAACGAAGGATTTAAACTCTATCATGAAAAGCAATGGCAAAAAGCCATCCAAGAGTTTGAGCAAGCCCTTTCTGAAAACCCAGAAGATGGCCCCTCTTTACTCTATGTAGAACGTTGCAAAGACTATATCTCTCATCCTCCAGAGGGGGACTGGGATGGTGTTTTTGTAATGAAAACGAAATAGTTTATATGAAGTTAATATTTTTACTTATTCTTTGGGGAGCTCTGACAAGCCCTTTAGCCTTATCGGCTCAAACGCGTATTGACGGAATCAACATTGATGCGCAAAACGTAGAGAGGAACTTTAATACTAAATCCTTAAGCCTGACCGGAAAAGTAAAACTCCAGTATAGGGATCAAGTGATTGAATGTGACGAAGCTCAAATCAATCTGAAAACCAAAACCTTAGAAGCCTCTGGGAATATCATGATTTCCACCGACAGCTCTAAAATTTCTGGAGAAAGAGTGGAGTATAATTTGGAGACTAAAAAAGGTAAGGTTTTCAACGGAACCGTCACCAGTGGCCAAGTTCAATTTTTAGGGGATGAAATAGAAAAGGTCGGAGAAAACGACTATATTGCAAAAAATGCCAAATATACGGCGTGCACCAATTGCCCCCCCTCTTGGAGCTTCACTGGAACAAAAATTGAAGCTAAAATCGGCGGCTACGCCTATATAAAACTTCCTGTGCTCAGAGTCATTGATTTTCCAATATTCATCCTTCCTGGAATATGGGTTCCTCTAAAAAGTGATCGTCAATCAGGAGTTCTCGTCCCCAAGTTTGGATACACTAAAAACGGAGGACTTGCACTTTCTCTTTCCTACTTTTGGGCCATATCCCGCAGTCAAGATTTAACCTTTACCGCTAAAAATTATCCTCTTAGAGGATTCAAAAGCCTTATGGAGTATAGATACGTTTTGAGTGAAAATAGCTCAGGAGAAATCAACTCAGCCTTTATCAAAGACCGTGCCTTCGAGAACCTAAACGACCAAATTCAGTCTCTTGATCGATGGTTTGTCACTTACAACCATCATTATGAACTCCCTAATCAGTTTATACAAAGATTCAATTTAGCCACTATCAGTGATTTGCGCTATCTTAGAGATTATCCTGAAGAGATTGAGGGCCATGGAAACCCTGCCCTTGAAAATAAAGCGAGTATTACGAAAAATTGGGAAAAAGCCCATTTTAGCGTAGAGTCCGATTACTATATTAATTTATTAAAAGAAGATCCTTTGATCAAAAATACTGATGCTGTCCATCGATTTCCCGAAATTCACTATTCTCTGATTAACAGAAAAATTAATGATTCTAACTTTTTTTACAATATGGATTTTAAATACGTTAATTTTACCAGAAACTCTTACTCTTATGATGATGTGAAAACGCAAGCCGAATACCAAAATGACATCAATAATTGTCTTTCCAATCCAGATAACGACAGTGCCTATTGCCAAAATCATGTCGGTAGAATCAAAGATACTCCGGACGGCAGCTTTGATCCGAATTTAGATATCATCCGAACGGGACAACGTCTAATATTTGACAGCACACTCTACTATCCTCTCCATTACAAAAATATTTTAGATATCCTCCCCTCTCTCACCTATCAAGAAGCACGTTACATCTTTAGTACAAAACCTGCTTCCGGGGCCTTT
>JAGRAA010000123.1 GCA_020435185.1 Bdellovibrionales bacterium
AAATATTAACGATCAGTCCTTGACCTTTTAGTAACATGCTCGGCAAAAGAGCCTTGGTTAAGCGAAATGGCCCCAGTAAATTTGTTTGTAGGACTCTCTCAAAATCTTCGCATTCAGTATCAATCAGCAGCTTAAGGGGAGTCTCTCCGAGGTAGCTAGCTACATTGAAAAGAAGATCAATGTCTCCAAGACATGAGTGGGCTTCTCCGGCGATGGGATAAATATCCTCTTTTTTTGCAATATCGCCAGAGATCCCAATAAGGGCTGGGTGCTCTGAAATGAGTTTCTCTATATTTTTTTTAGTTCTAGCAACGACGGCAACATGGGCTCCTTTTTGAGATAGGTGTAGGGCTAAAGCACGGCCTAAACCTGATGTGCCGCCAGTAACTAATATATTTTTATTTTTAAAATTCATAGCTTCTCCTAAGTATGGCATCAAATCGCCATATTTATAGTTACGTCATATTTGTCTATAAATTGACTATAATGACAATATATTGACCAATGGCTATTTTATGGATAAGTTTGTCATATGGATATTGTGGAGAAGACCTCTAAGTACTTGGGGGAAAATATTGAAAACTTACGAAGTTTAAAGAACATGAGTCAATTGCAGCTGGCCCAACAGGCTGAAATTCCGAGGTCAACATTGACGAACATTGAATCAGGAGTTGCTAACCCCTCTTTAAAAAATCTAATTAAAATCTCGTTGGCCTTAGGCGTGAGTATTGAAGAGCTGTTGTCTAAACCACGCACAGATTGTTTACTGATTAAATCTAACGAGGTGCCGGTGCTGATCAGAGGGCAGGGGAGAGTAAGGCTACACAAGCTATTGCCTGAAAAGATTAAGGGGATAGAAATAGATAAACTCGAACTTTCTGCTGAAGCGGTTATGGGTGGTCATCCCCATCTTGATGGTACAAAGGAGTATCTGACTGTTCTACAAGGCGAGGTCAGTGTTCATGTTGCTGGAGAAACATTTAATGTGAAGGCGGGAGATGTTTTTGCCTTTTCAGGTAATCAACCTCATTCTTATAGAAATCTACGAAAAACAACCAGTATTGGTATCAGTGTGGTTATCCCTATGCCTGTTTTTTTATAAGGAGAGTTGAGGGGTTTTAGCTGTTACAATGAAAGTTTAATTTATTGCCGTCTAAGTCTCTAAAATAAGCGCCATAAAAACTTTTACCCCGGGGACCAGGTTCACCTTCGCATTTTGCCCCAAGTTCTCGGGCTTTCTTATAGAGCTTTATGACAGCCTCTGGGTTTTCTACCCTTAAGGCAACCATACAGCCGTTCCCAACGGTTGCTGGTTTTTCATCATAGGGCAGGGTTATGGTAAGTAGTGGTGAGTTTAAGTTTTTTCCCCATGCAATCGTTTTATCAGTTTTAAATATTTGCTTAATATCCATGGCCGCAAACAATTCGTTATAAAATTCTTCGGCGCGTTTCAAATTATTTGTTCCTAAGGTAATATAGCCTATCATGTTACTCCTTTATTGTTTGTCTTCTGGTCCAACCCAAAAAAGTGGGTTATAGGCTACTTCCCAAAGATGTCCATCGGGATCAGAAAAATACCCCGAATAACCTCCCCAAAAGACCTTTTGTGGTTTTTTCTTGGGAGCTGCACCGGCCTGTACAGCCTTTTCAAAAACTTGATCTACTTCACTTTCTGATTTTACATTGTGAGCCAGTGAAAAGTGGTTGAAGCCTTCTCCTTTAGAAGAAACGGACGCATCCTTTGCCAAAGAATCGCTGGCATACAAACCTAGCCAAGTTCCGTTTAAAGTAAAGAAAGCAACTTCTGGTGGTGATTCCATTCTCGGGAATCCGAGTCCTTTTTCGTAGAAATCAACCGATCGCTTGAGATCAGCTACGCCTAAAGTAATCATACTTATTCTTGGATTCATTATTTCTCCTGAAAAATTTTCTAGTTCTTCTCTGTAGTTAGAAAGAAGCATATCTAATAGCGGGCTATTTATTAATCTAGTTGAACAGCCTACGGTATTTGAAGGATACTTCGTGCAGTGAAAAGATTCAATGGATTTAGGATTACTTATTGGCAGTTTGCAAGTCACATCTGAACCTTCAATAGCTTTAGGTATTTTTTTGCCAGTATCTTGATGCGTTTTTGTTTCATTCAAAGTTAAAAAATTATTTTAAAGAATGGGAGAGTCACGGAAGAACAGGATTATCTAAATCGAAAAATATCGAACTAGTGATAAAACGCAATCAAATAAAAAAACCAATATATATCGGAGATACTCCTGGGGATTTGAAAGCTGCAAATGAGGTGAGTATAGACTTTCTCTATGCATCTTATGGGTTTCAAACTTTTGACTTTAATCCTTATATTGCTTCGTTTTATGAAGTTTCAAGATTTTTTTGTCACACTCCATATGCTCGCCTCGTCGAAAGATATAACAGGAGGAAAGAATATGGATAAATATGACGTTCAAAGCATCACAATTAAGGCACCCTTTAAGAAGGTTTTTGACTTTGTAGTCAGTGCTCAGAACCTGCCAAAATGGACAAATGCCTTTAAGAATGCCGAAAACGGCGCAGCTTTAATGGTAACTCCCAATGGAGAAATCAGTATAAAACTCGAGGTTAAAAGTGACCCAGGGTGTGGCAATATTGACTGGTATATGACATTTCCTGATGATACCGAGGGAAGAGCATATTCGAGAGTTGTTTCTCTGGACCAGGATCAAGTATTGTATTCATTTATACTTTTGGCTCCTCCGGTCCCTCTTGAGCAATTAGAAGGGGCATTAGAGGAACAAAAGCTTATTTTGGCTGAGGAACTAAAGCGTCTTAAGAAAATTTTAGAAAGTAGATGAATGGACAATGAAGAAATAAAAAAATTAGTTGAGCTATCCAAAAAAGGCGAAGATGCAGCTCTCAAAAAACTTGTATCAGTTTTGCAAGATCAAATCTACGGGATTGCGCTTCGTTTTCTTTGGAATGAAGAGGACGCTACAGAGGCAACTCAGGAAATTCTTATCAAAGTGATCACTCATCTTAGTGATTTTCGAGGTGAAAGTATGTTTCGTACTTGGTGTTTCCGAATAGCGACTAATCATCTTTTAGATGTTAAGAAGAGTGCTGTTGAGAGGCTAAGACTCACTCAAGTATCATTTGAGGAAGATCTTCATGACGGACTAGCTGAGCCTCATCAAGATCTAAAACAAGACCCTCAATACCCAGCAATGTTAGAAGAAGTTCGAGTCGGGTGTACGACGGCCATGCTCAATTGCTTGGATCGTGGTCTTAGAATAGCGTATATAATTGGCGAGATTTTAGAAATCGAATCTTCCGAGGCGTCAGAGATTTTAGACATCACTCCGGTTGCTTTTAGAAAAAGGTTGCAGAGAGCCAGAAAAAGTATCGAGTCTTTTACAAAACGGGTTTGTGGTATTATAGACAGTAATAACCAATGTCGGTGCCAGTTAAGACTGTGTTCTGCCCTTGATAGCGAGCGAGTGAAAAAAGATCACTTCGTATTTACCAAAAGCGGGATGGACCATATAAGGATTGTTGAAAAGATACAGGAGCTGGATACTATAAGGCGGGTTGCAGCGAGTTATCGTGCTGGATCGGCATTAGAATCTCCCACTCATTTTACACAAAAATTGCGCTTAATTATCGATAAGCTAGATTAGCCCCATTAGGAAGTCATAGTTTCAAAACTATTTTCTTCAAAATCAAACTACTCGATTTTCCCATTAAAGTAGGGGACTCCAAGTTGGGATTGTTGAACCCGGAGTTCTGCGAATTTGCTAAGCTACCTTTATCAAGCTCAAAACGAGAATTGAAAGAAATAATAAAGCATAGTTCTGCCCTTTAAGACGGCCGCTTAAATCCAATCCAACAATTCCAGTATAAAAGACTCCTAACAAAATTAAAAAATATCTTGGTTGCGTAACTCCATAGTCAAGTAACCGCCTTGCAACCGCAATCCAAAACAGACCCAATAGTACGGTTTGCATCCAGCAAATTACACGCTCCGGCTTAGAACCAACAAGACCTTTTCTTTCTTTATTAGACAGTGGAACTGATCCCCACCATTTAATGGTAAAAACAATAAACGCAATAGTGACAGGTATAGCCACCATGCCCTGAGGCAACGACCAATTAACTAAAATCTTAAAAGCGTAAATGTTAAGAAAAACAACATAAACCGCCCACAGTGGAGTTACTATAAAGTTTATTACGCCTTCATCAAATTTACTTATTGAGTCGCGAGACGCCTCAATTCTTGCCAAATAGACTATAGACGGGACAATTGAAGCGCCACATTGAGCAATAAACTCTTGAAAACTTCGAGGCACATCTACCTCAAATACAAACTCCACTAAGTAAACCAAAAGATTGATGGCAATAATAAAAACAATTCCAATAAAAACGGCCTCTAATACTGTTTTTGCAAATGAGTTTTGCCAGTCCCAAGTTACGGGATCTTTTGTATTTAAAAAGCTCTTATGAAATAAAAGAGTTACGAGAAAAATCAATGGTATTTGAGCTATTAGATATGGTTCCTTATAGTTATTGGCCCAGATCAAAAAAACCATAGTGAAGAAGGCAACCATTCCTACAATAAATAAACTCTTCTTTGAAGTATCGTAAGACTCAAGAGTTGTTAAATAAAAAAATAGTGTGCCTGTTAATCCGCAAAGAATTAAACGTATAGGTATTTCAGAAAAAAAAGTAAGATCACCAATCTCGTTAAAAAACACAATTTCAAGAAAAAAGAGAACGGCTACCAAGAAGGAAGCTTTTTTATTGAGAAGTTGCTTAATAGTATTGCGAATTTGTAGATTTATTTTTTCAGATATAACCATCATTGTCTAACACCTATATTTATAATTTATTTTGCCTTAAAAATTGCTCGATTTTTCGCCTAGATTGGCAATGGCGTTAATTTTTTGTTTATTTTTTCTTCCATTATTTTATACCAACTTAAACCACATATTCCATCAAAACAGCCTTTCCGTCAGGAGTATCAACTACGTTACACTTCTTAAATCCAACTTTTTCATAACACCTTATCGCCCTTGGATTATTAGGACTGGGGTCAGTAATTATTTTTGAAACATTATAATTACTCTTTAAATAAATAATAAACTCTTTGATAAGATTTGTCCCGTGACCCTTTCCAAGGTATTCAGAATCTCCTATATACTGGTCAATGCCTAAAACATCACTAGGATACCCCTCCCACCAGCCATCTCCAACCTTACTCGCCCAATAAAATTGGATATAACCAATAGGTTTCTCCTGAAAATAAACTAAAAACTGTTTAACTACGTCTGATGATGTTTTTAAGATATATTTTTCGTACGACTCTTCCCAACTCTCGCCATCATCCCAAAATTCTTTAACATGCGGCTCTTTAAGCCACTTTTCTAATAAATATAACTTTGACTCTGTAAGAGGTATAAACTTATATTTTGATAAATCCTTGCCCATCAAAACCTCAAAAGGAACAAAAATATTTGTCCAAGCAGCATGACATATCTTCTGTGCTTCATGGAACTAGGACCCAACCCTTGTAATAATATCTTTTACGACTTCAGTTTTGGCATCAGCATAGTTTTGAATATATTCCCAGTTCTTTAAGGAGAGCTCTTTTTTCTTTGATTGATACAGCTCCATGTCAACTGGATTATTTCTTAGATGATCTCTAAACCTAATCATTTTCTGAACTTCACTACAACCCGCTGTAAAAACATGAAGATTCGTTGGAATATTTTTTCCCTTGAACATGCGATGCTCAAACCACTCTGGTTCTTTGATTTTCAACCAAAATCCATTTTGTTCCAGCTGAGGTACATATTCAGATTCATTTGAGGAATCTGGAACCTCCAAAACAATATCAACAATTGGTTTTGCGCATAAACCAGGCACAGAAGTTGATCCAACATGTTCAACCTTTATAGATATTTGATTGAGAGCTTTAAGGATTTTCTCTTCCTGAACCTTAAACCAAGCAGACCACTGTTCGGTATATTCCTCCAGAAGAATTGTTGAATTATGCTTTTTTGCTTCTCCAACATTTGCTTTTTGAATTTCTTCTTCAGTCATAGCCATATTTATACCTTTATCTTACCAGTGCATAGTGAACTAAATCCACCAGCTCATTACGTACCACAAAGCTTTTTCGTCGAAGACCTTCATATTCCATCCCAATTTTTTCCATTACTCTTTTAGACCCAATATTTTCGGGCTGGCAATAGGCTTGTAGTCTGACTATCTCAGGAAAGTTGTCAAAGGCCCAAAGTTTTAATGCTGCAGCCGCCTCACTCATATAGCCTTTGCCCCAATGAGGTTGCCCAATTACATAGTCCATCTGACCACCAAATTTATTGGTATTTTTGAAGTCTATTGAGCCAATAACTTTCCCTGACTCTTTAAGCTCAATGGCAAATACAAAAAATACTTTGCCTTTTTCTCTAGAAGTCACTGACTGAATCCATTCAAAAAATTCTTTACTGTCTTCTATTGTTTTATGAGCATCCCATAGCAAGTATCTAGTAACCTCAGGGTTTGAGGCATAAGAGAATATATCATTGAGATCACTTTCCCTATAGGGGCGTAGAATAAGACGATCTGTTTCTAAAACAGGTTGCTTTATTTCTTCTTCATTCAAAGTTTACCCCCCATAACTTATGGCTCTTCCCGGTTTTGGTTAAGGCGGTGAAAGGCCCCCAACTCCGCGAAATCACTCTACCTGATTTGGCGGATGACTACAAAGTACTACACGCAAATCCATCTTATTCTCGATTTAATTCAAGAAAATTTTTAGGAACGGCAAGGTCTAACCTTTGTGCTCGCTCATTGATTAATTCAAGGTATTTTTGCGCCATTTCATCAGATAAGAAACTCATTGAAATGAGCTTCTTAAATGCCCCCAACTTCTTTTCTAGCTTCTCGAAAACGTTTTCGCAGGCTTTTGAGCTGATTTTACAATACTCCGCAAAAGCAAAAAAATCTTGTGGAGTCAGTCGATTCTTTTTTCCTCTCATAGTGAGAGCCATTTCTTCTCTATCTTGTGGCACCACGAGTTTGGTTGCTAAAAGGTCATAGGCTGGAGATAGCTCAACTGAGCCCTCATCTCTGTAAACAAGTGAATAATTTTTCAAATGCATATCACTATTACCTGTAAGAAATGAGAATGCTGTTATTTTAAATAATTCAAGTAACTCTAATCCTTTGTTAGTCGTGTATTGATTTACCGCTGCTGCCACTTTCTCTAATGAGCTGTTGTACTTATTTTCAGTCAATAAACCTGTTAGCTGACACATATCTTCTTGATGGATTTTGATCATCTTTTTTCGTTTAAGCATTCTATCAAACCTTGTCGAAAGATATGCAAGTTCACCAGAGCTAAATCTGATTAAACTATGTTCGGCTGTTTTTATCCCTGCCACTTTTGCCATGTGCATGGTCACATCTTCATTTTGTGGCAGCTCTGGGTATTCATCATTTGGTGGCTTGAGTACATAGAGACCATCCCATAAGCCGACAATAGTAAGCCTTTTCTCAAGACTACTTGCACTCCCAAAGGTGAGAGATAATTTTGGCTGCACACCTGGAATAGCCACTCTTTTTTGTATGACCTCTTTGGCCAATTCATTGATTTCATCAAGGGTGTAATCAAGTCGAGGGGGGATTTTTGAATTAAAAATCCGTTTGCTGCACTTCTCGTGGTATTCAGTTTTGGAGCTTTCAAGTTGTTGGTAGCAAGCCAAACATTTTTTCATTTCTACTCCGCCAGACGGCCTTGTATCGCTGACGCTGCCACTGGCTCCTCAGGTGAAGCGTCGATAACTTTGACGGCCCCAATGCAGTCATTACAAAGCGCGAGAAGTAGCGACATGCGGTCTTTTCTATCAAGTTTCCAATTTGTTTCAGCAATATTTAATAACCATCCTTCTGGAATAAGTCCGTCGAAAAAGGGTATCATTGTTTTTTCAATGTAGGGTTCTGACCGTAGCGGAAGCAACATGCTAACAGGTTTATTTGCAGTGCCTTTTAAATAAGTCAGATCATATTGAAAACGATATTCTCCTTCTGACTGCTCAATGGTTCCTGCAAATGTTTCGTTGTAATAAACCTTCCCAATTTTTTTCATAATTCTTTGGCCGCTTCCTTTTCTGGTACTGGGCCCAAACGGGAGCCGAAAAGAGCTAGTACTTGATTGACCGTATCGCACCTTAATGTCTCTTTGCCGCTTTCCAACTCCCTTACAAAGCGAAGCCCAACGCCTGCGCTTTTCGCTAGTTCAACTTGGGTGAGGCCAACCTGTTTTCTTTTTTGCTTTACATACTGTCCAACGTTTTTCATCATTTCTACATCCTCTTTATATCCTTTCGGGTACAAAATTGAACCTTTACGTCTTTACTGTACCCTATCGGGTATAAAAATCAATATTATTATTAATTCATACCCTATAGGGTATAAATACTAGACTTTAGGCTTATTTTATACCCTTTCAGGTATAAAAATACATGAATTTATTGGGAGAGCACCCGAACGGGTGTAATTGAATATGCGTGTTACAGCCAAGGGCGGGGTTCAAAATCAAAGTCTACCATAACACCCTGAACCCTTCGATCTAAATCTGCCAGTTTAAATTCCTGGGGAAAAGCGATTCGGAAAACTCTATCGTCTCAATGCCTGCCTGTGCAGTTTTCTCTAATGCCAACGGATACGAATTCTCACTTTGTTTGTGAATCAAAGAACAGTCGAATGTTTTTGATGTTTCGATTTCTTTAATACCAGACACAATAGAAGAAAAATTAGGGTGTCCACCAAAATCAATATGAAACTCGTAAGAATCTCTAATTAACTTTCCTATAAGCGGCCATTTTTCTTCTAACTCCTTAATGACTTTTCCGTAGGAAAACACACTTCTCATTTTTTTTTGGCTTCTTCACTTTTTGGTCTTTCCAGCCAAATGTTCAAACGACTTGAATCTTGCCCCTCTTTAGCAATCCACCTTAGTGCGCGATTACTCTTATTTTTCGGTAAGAGGACCTTGGCGCGATCCCATTCTCTTTTACACACCTCCTACAGTAATTAAGACTTCCCACGTTTTTAGAAAGACTTATTGAATCTTAGTAAGACCAGAGCTAACAGTCCGATCGTCTTATGGGAGATGACGACAAAAACTTAGAAAGTTTTGAAACCAATCTTTGGGAAGTTGAAATTAAGCTTCGAGGCCTCGGCTATCTTATTTATCAACTTGGAAGCGATCCCGCACCACCGTTACCTGATGAAATGGAAGCAATTCACAATGGCATTGGTCTTTTATTGATCGCGCTTGCTGAGGACCTAAGACAACTTAGAGAGACAAGCTGAAATGTCCTAAAAAGTAGATCGTGTTCCAAAGAAAGTCTTAAAAATAGCAAGAATGGGAGCAGGACTATTTGACTGAAACTTACATCTTTAATAAAGTCTTGACTACGTTGTCTAAAAACCTCAAAACAATTCCTATTTCGCAAGTTTGACACCTAAAATTAAAAAAATCGCATGAGCTCAAAAGTACGGGGAACAGAAGCTTGTTTTTCCAAGATCTGTAAAATTATGTAGCCACGCGCCTGTGGATATATAGCTAATTATTTAGCTTGCAATAGTTGTTTTATGGTGTTCATAATGTAGACATTATGTTTATTCGTAAATCCACAGCAAAAAACAAAGACGGCACTCAACGCGTTTACTTTCAACTGGCAGAAAGTATTCGTATTAACGGAAAACCCCGCAACCGTGTTCTTTGCAACCTAGGGAGAGCCGGTGATGAAGCGACACAAGTCAAAATCCAAAAGATGGCTGAAAGCTTAATCGAAGCCTCAGAAAAGCATAAACTCTTTAACCTTGTTGATGACCTAAAGGCTGAATCTAGCAAGGAGTATGGCCCTTTTTTAGTTTTTTCAAGATTATTTAAAGAACTCAGGTTAAAAGACATTATTTCAGAGTCTTTAAGTGATATCGGAGCAGAATTTGATGTGGCTGAGGCTTTATTCAACTTAATCTTAAATCGCTTAACTGAGCCTGTAAGCAAAAGACAAATGACTTTGTGGGAGCAAGATGTAGAAGGCGCTACAGAGTTTGATCTTCACCAGTATTACAGAGCAATGGATTATCTGATTGAGCATAAAGAAGAGATTGAGAGAAAGATTTTCTTTAATCAGGCCAGTCTTTTTAATCAAGAGCTTGATATTGTTCTTTTTGACACTACAAGCTTAGTTTATTACGGAGAAGGAGCTGACAAATATGATAAGCCTGAAGACCAACAGTTACTCGATTATGGTTTTTCTAAAGCCAGGCGCAGTGATTTAAAACAAATTGTTGTGGGCGTATTAATGAGCAAAGAAGGTATTCCCTTGGCTCACGAGACTTTTAGTGGCAACACCAATGATGTTAAATGCTTTTCTCAAATTATTGATCAACTAAAAAATAAATACAGTGTTTCCAATATAGTTCTTGTTGGTGACAGGGGGATGATCTCAAAGTCTAATATTAAAGAACTTGAGTCTTCAAAGCTTAAGTATATTCTGGGCTACAGAATGAGAACTATATCCAAGGAAGAAAGAAAGGATGTTTTAAGCCAAGCGAACTTAAGAAAACTAAAAAGCCTAGAGCTTCAGTTTAAAGAGGTGGACTATAGAGGTCAAAGGCTCATAGTTTGTTATAATGAGAAAAGAGCTGAAAAAGACCAAGCCTTTAGAGAAAGGGAAGTGGAAAAGCTTAAAGAGAAACTCAAGGGTACAAAAAGTATAAAACAGCTTATCAGCAATCCTCACCATCGAAAGTATTTAAAAATCAATGACGAAAAATCTAAGGCTACACTGGACCTAAAAAAAGTTGAAGAAGATGCTCTTTACGATGGCGTTTTTGTTCTCACTACAAATACTCGCTTATCTTGTCTTCAAGTGGTTGAGAGGTATAAAGACTTATGGCAAATCGAGGCTGGATTTAGACAACTCAAATCAGAACTTCAAATGGGCCCCATCTATCACCACAAGGATAAGAGAATAAGAGCCCATGTGATGATCTGTTTTATGGCTTTTTGCATACGAGTGGCTCTTTATAAAAAACTGAAACAATACTTTAAAAAAGAAAGTTTTTCTCTGACACAACTTCAAAGAGATCTTAAGGCTCTTCATGCCATTGAGCTTACAGTGGATAAACAAAAAATAAAACTTAGAACAGAGCTCAAAGAAGGTGCCAATCATATATTTAGAGCCATAGGCATGAGGCCACCCAATCGCGTACTGCATTCAGAGGCAGGATCTGTAGTCAAACGTCTGTAGTTTGTCAAAACTAATCCCTTTAAAGGCACAACTGTAGCTAACTTCGAGATTTACCTATTTTTTAGGTGTCAAACTTGCGCCACCAAGGCAAAGGCAACAAGGATCGAGTGACGGTGATGGGAGATCATCTGAAAGAAAAACTCTTAATTTACTTACAGAAGAGAAAAAATAAGTTTCTTTTTGAATCCAACAGGCAAACAAAACTCACTCCGCGGCGGATTGAGCAAATCTGCAAGTCTTATAAAGAAAAGGCTGGCTTAGAGAAAAGTCTTACACCTCATACTTTCAGGCATCTATGGAACACAAGTCTTGCAGAAGGTGGCTTACAAAGAGAACAGCGAGCCCTTTTGGCGGGGCATTCAAATGAAAAAACGCAAGACATCTACACCCATCTTGGTGTTGGAGGGATGAAATTAAGAGTGATCCAAATCTTAGATGAAAAGACTTCTTGGTTTTTGTAAGTCTTAATTTTTATT
>JAGRAA010000124.1 GCA_020435185.1 Bdellovibrionales bacterium
GTATTTTTTTAAAAATATTAGGGTTATGCATCCAAACATGGGTCCAGTAAAAATAAATTTCATGGCATAAAGAATAAATGAAAAGGCTTAAAAATAAATACCAGACAGGATATTCATTAATTTTTAAGTAAATTCTTGTATACCCTAACTTCCAGAGTATGGCGATTAAGAGTGCGCTTAAGGTAAATAAAAGAGAAGAAACAATAGAATATTTGATTTCAAAAGCGATTTGTTTTTTTTTCGGTTTCTTTTTCTCTTTTAGATCATAATGTTTTTTTGTAAATAAAAAATAAAAAGGAGTCACCATTAAGAAGTAACGTCCAATGATGAAAGCAAACACAGTTATGCCTGCTATCGAGAATCCATAAAAGCTGAGTAGGTCGAGATTATGTGGCATATAAGATTCTATTTTTTCAAAATGTGAAATATCCATTTAGCGAAACCTCGCATTATGGTCTCTTCTTAGTCCTAGGATTGAAAGTAAAAAAAACAGGAACGCATAAATAATCAGAAAATAGACATTCTTTAGATCAATGGATTGGCCACTCACTGAACTCCAAATGATTTCGCCATATTGTCGAGTAGGCAGATAAACAGAAATTTCTTTCAAAAATTCAGGCAAGACCTGTGGGGGTTTCCATAGCCCGCCAGCAAAAGAGAGAGGCAAATAAATCATATTACCAATAGGTAGAGCGGCCTTTTCAGTGCTGAAGTAACCAAGAGAAAGACCCATTAAACAAAAAACAAGACCTCCTCCAGCTAGATAAATAAAATAATGAAGCCATTCTAAGAGATTCATTTTTGCAGGAGTATATATTTTAGCAAGGACGACAAGAAGTAACACTGAAAAAAAAGCAAAAAAGTAGGCACTTATAAAGCGAGCTATGATGAGCTGAGTCTGGTTAACCGGTAAAGTTCTTAGATAATAATGCCAACTTTTCGTTCTTTCTTGAGATATTCCCACACCAAATTGAAGGAAAAGAACTCCAAAGGTAGCAAAACATGAAAAGGAGGCCAGTAGCAGGTTTGAAGAAAAAATATCTTTGGACTCCGGGATTGCAAAGATGGCATAAAACAGAGAGGGAAAAGCTAGTGTGGAAACAATATAGCTGGGTTGGCGTAATAGTTCTAATATCATCCAACGGGTATGTATCAAAATCAATCTCATTGCTGTCCCCAAATTTTTACAAAGACTTCCTCTAAGCTGATGGGTTCAACTCTTAAATTATAAAAACTCTTCGTTACTTGAATTAGTTCTTTAACAATATCGTCCCCACTCTCTCCATACAGGGTGTAGGTTTTATTTTCTCTTTCAAGCTTTAATGCGGTTGAAAATTGGAGATCTTCTTGAGCACATTCAAAAGTTACTTTTGTAGAGCTGAATGATTTTTTGATCTGATGAACGCTCCCATCTGCTATAATTCTTCCTTGATTTAAAACAACAACTCTATCAGCAAGGTGCTCTACTTCGTGCATTTCGTGAGAAGAAAACAATAGTGCTCCTTGTTCTTTTTTTAAGTGATCTTTTAATAGTTCATGAACTTCTCTTTTGGAAAGAATATCGATATTTGCCGTCGGTTCATCTAAAATAAGAAATCGTCGTCTTCCTAGTAAACTAAGGGCAAAAGAGAGTTTCCTTTCTTCTCCGCCGCTTAAACTATGACAATAGTGATTTAGAAAGGGTGTAAGCCTCAAACGATCCAAAGTGGTGCGCAAAAGGTTATCATTAAAATGACCTTCAACCACTTTAATAACATCTTTAACTTTTAAAAATGAAGGAAATTTTAAAACTTGCGGAAGAAATGAAACCTGAAAACGAGATTTAAGACTTAATGGATTTTGATTTAAAATTTTTACCTCACCTTTACTAGGTAATCCTAGTCCGGTAGCAATATTTAAAAAGGTGGATTTTCCAGCACCATTGCAACCTAATAGGGCTACTTTTTCATTAGGCTTTATATTTAAGTTTACAGAGTCAAGAGCTTTCGTATCTCCATAGGTTTTACATACGCTATTAAATTCTAGTGCATATTCAGGCATGGTCATCTCTTGATATCAGGTGAACTATAGGAGTTAAAATTTTTGTCGTGGCTAATTCAAAGTAATTTACAAATTTAGCGGGCATAAGTGGGTTCTTTGTCACTCTATTCACATAATGAAGTAATACGGAAATAGCTTTATTTAATGTTCCAGAGTTTATGAAAAGACTTTTTATTTCTTCTACCTCACCAAGAGAGGTTTCAGACCGGTCTTTACTAAGAATATTTATTATTTTTTCGAAATCATGTTTGTGTTCATCTAAATGCAAGGCGACCAGTAAACTATATTTTCCTTCAAGAATGTCAGATCCCTGAGCCTGTCTTTTCTTTTGGCCAAATAAATCTAAAATATCGTCTTGCATCTGAAAAATGATTCCTAATTCTAAAAAAGATTGATTTAACAATTTTTTCTCAGTTAGGGAGATTTTACTAAGGCATGTCAGCCCTTGCATTAAACTTAAAAATAAGGCTCCCGTTTTACCTTCAATACAGCGAAGATAATTTTCAAAATAACCTTGTCTAGGCTTTATCTGGCTCAAGTTCAACTCATCTACCTGGCCTTGGGCTAAACGCAGAGCTGCGGCTGAATGAATATCCACTAGATCGCTAGGTAACTCAACTAAGGGACGAAAGGAAAGCATTAAAAAAAAGTCACCTACAGAAATTGCGTGGGCTTCACCATATTTATTCCAAAAAGACGGTTTTCCTCGTCGGATAATATCCCGATCTTGAAGATCATCATGTATTAGACTGGCTTCATGGACAAATTCACAAGCGGCAGCCCAATTAAAGAGATGAGTTTTTGGAATATCAAGTATTTGCCCTGCGCTAAGAATCAATCGAGAACGGATCATTTTACCTGGGTTGGAGAGATGATCCAAACACATTTTACGCAATTCTCCCGAAGAAAAACGAACAACAAAGTTTGTCATCTGATCTTTTATTTCTGAAATGATTTCTTCTTCAACCAAAGCCCAATTTTGCTTATGAGAAGGGTCGTTAAGAAACTGTTTTTCTTCGCGATACATGGATGAGATTGCCTTTCGTCGGTCGGATAGGCTAACAAAATCTCTACCCACTGCCTATTAAATTTCTTGGTTAACCTCCTAATGAGTAAGCAAAAGATATAGTGCG
Source organism: Bdellovibrionales bacterium (assembly GCA_020435185.1). Classification (GTDB taxonomy): domain Bacteria; phylum Bdellovibrionota; class Bdellovibrionia; order Bdellovibrionales; family UBA1609; genus JAGRAA01. The sequence goes on from JAGRAA010000124.1 coordinate 3,174, forward strand.
TCGAGGGGTAATCTGCAAAGTTATTATTATGAGACAGCTAGAGGACCTTTCTTTAAGTTTTCTTTATAAAATTACGAAAAGTCTCTATGGCTTTAGGTCGTGTTCGCAATTTATTCATTTTATTCACTTTTCTTCTTTCTTCTTATTCGTCAGCAGAAGAATGTAAACTTCCTCCTTTGTTTAAAGAGCCTACAATTAAAGAAGAGCTGAGAGATATAGCGAGAATGTTTTCGATTTTTGATGAAAACCCAACTAGAAAAAAAATATGTAATGACAAGCTTGCTCAACAGAAAATGGTCAATGCATCAGAAGTTCTTCCGCCACCAAGTTCTGACGTCGGCGAGCTTTCAGTAGTCAGCGAAAAAGAAGCTCGGAGCTTATTTGATAATCTTAAGAATGATTGTAGGATTCCCTTTGAGTTCAATTTAGAAGGTTGTTATCCGAGGGCCCACGCCATGGCTAAAGCACTTGAAGATAAAGGAATAGCCGTTGCAAAAGTGTTTTTTAGAGGACCAATCTCCTATCGTTCAGAGTTGATTCATCAAAACATAGAGCCTTCGACTCATGTAGCGGTGGTTATCGGAGTTAAATCAAAATCAGGAGACGTTCAGCCCTATGTACTGGACCCCTCAGTAGCTAGTGAACCTCTATCTTTAGATAGATTTAAAGCTAAAATTTCTTTTGCTCCAGAAAGCCTTTACGTTCAATTTACTAATCGCTTTAAATATCTAGGAAACTCTGAATATCAAACAACCAATAGACATCCTCGTCCACTCTATGAATGGTCTGCCAGCCATAGAGAAAGGACAATGGAAGAATTAGAAGGATATCGACTCGCTCTTCCCCAGTTTAAGGCAAAGAATTGTGAGGCGTTTGATAATACATTAGGAAAAGCTATAGGGTCAGATAACATCAGCTTATCTTTATTAAAAAAACATTGCTACGATCAGTGAGTGTAGAAATAGCCCAATTTATACCCTTTCTAATGACCTATTAATTTTCTAGATAGTTTTTACAAACTCTCCCCTTTTACTGACACTCTTAAAGTTATTGCATTAAGAGTAATTATGTCTCAGGGGGGGGGATTTTGGGGGATCAACTTTTAAAACTCATTAAGTTATGTTACGCAG
>JAGRAA010000125.1:0-1899 GCA_020435185.1 Bdellovibrionales bacterium
TGGTTCATAAACTCCCAGCCTGTCAGGATGAGTAGAATGAAAAAAGTATTGAGTTCTCAAGCTAGTCCTGATCCAAAGTTGGTTGAAATCAACGAGAAAATGATAAAAATGGTTCAACGGATTACTCATATTATCAGTAGTATGAAAACTTTGGCGAGAGATGGGTCTCGTGATCAATATGAGCCTGTAGATCTCAACGAAATTGTCAATGATACCTTGGGCGTTAGTTATGAGAAGTTTAAAAGTAAAGGGGTCAATATTGTATTTGAGCCGAGTCATGCTGGATATTTTGTAAATTGTAGAAAGACAGAAATTTCACAGGTCTTAGTAAACCTATTAAACAACGCTTTTGATGTTGTCAGAGATGATGCCGAACCATGGGTAAAAATTTCTTTTACAGAATCAGAAAGTTCCAATGTAAAAATACTTGTGAGTAATAGTGGTCCTAAGATTTCTTCTGAATTGCATCAAAAAATTATGCAGCCTTTTTTTACCACAAAAAAAGTAGGCGAGGGCACGGGTTTGGGATTAAGTATTTCTAAGACGATTATTGAGAATCATCAAGGTGAGTTTTATTTGCAAGACGAAACTGAATACACCACCTTTGTTATAGAGTTGCCGTTGTTTAATAAGGCTGAGATTTCAAAATTTGCATCGTGATGGTTTTTTCATATTTAATGTTTATATAATATTCAATTTTATAGACCTGTTTAGAGTTTAGATAGATCTCGATGAATTATTTTGAGACAACGAATGATAAGTATGGATATTTAAAGACTTAAATAAATTGTAATGGTATTCTAAAAGCGTTCACGTCGCCTCCTAACAAATATACAAAATCATAATAAAACGAGATAAATGACTAAAAATTTATTTGTATTAGTATTTGCATTTTTTTTTATAGGTTGTAGTGAGGCTTCATTGGGCTTTAAGGCTATAGATCAAGACACTTGTGTGGAGTCTTGTGATGAAGGAACTTTATTAAGTGAAGAACCGATTCTTTATCCTACGGCTTTTGAAATAAAAGAAAGTCAGGCACAAGATGTCGCTTGTGCCAGGGTCTTAGATTCTGCTAATAAAGTTTTAAATAGTAACGTTTATTGTGATGCTAAGCATGTTGGCAAAGTCTGCAATTATGCATTTAATCTTGAGCGATCGGTTTGTAATAAGGCTGACAAAATATGGTACCAAAAAGCCATCGACGAAGCTTCTGATTTGTATCAGAATGATCCTACTTCTCATCCTAAAGTTAAGTTGTCGGCAGGAACGATAAAGTTAGAGTATCTTTTGCCCGCCCATTGGCCTTATGGAGACTATATTGGAATTCATTTGAAGGAAGGAGTGAGTCTTGAAGGAACTTCTTACGAGTCCTTTCAAACAAATATTAGGCTCAGTAAAAACATCTTGAAAGATGTCGATAGCGAACAGCCATTGATTCAGGATAGAGTCCTTAGAGCCATGATTTTAGTGGCTAAGAATAGAATTTATCAAAGTCCGAAAGAGACAGTCTTATCTGAAACTCAAAATAACCAAATATATGATTTGACTCTTTCTGGTCATTTCGGTGGTGATATAAATTGCAGATCTCTTGCAGAACAGGAGATTGGCGTTGAGTCTGGCATTTTAGCTGCGGGTGTGAACCAAATAGCGATTAGAAACGTTCAGGCGTATCACTTTTCTGGAAATATTTTAGAAATGGGATTGTATTTACCCTGGGTTAAAGAGGATCATCTCTGTAACGGCATCTCTTGCTTAGGAAAACGCATGTGGGTCAAGGGTTCATCGTCAAATCCTGCGATTATTTCAAAGAACCACCTTTGTGACGGAAAGTTCGGGGGTATTGTTCTAGTTGGTCAAGAGGCCAAGATTTCGGATAATACGATTCAATACATCCATCAG
>JAGRAA010000125.1:1982-13697 GCA_020435185.1 Bdellovibrionales bacterium
ATTGAAGGAAACCAAATTGAAGGGGGAGATTATGGCATTGGCACAGACGGGTCTTTTCCGTTAGCACTCACAGTAGGACTGTTTTCGGCATACTCTCAAGATATTGAAAATGAACTAGGGGCCGAGGTAATGTCTCGATATCCAAATGGAGTGGTTCACCAAGGGATTGTTCAATTAGAGGGAGAGGATTATGTGAGAGGTCAGCAAGTTCTTTTGAATTTAGCAAGTCGGCAGGCGGTTCAGCGTAAAGATGAATCAGGGTTTGGCGAGAATATTAATATTGTAAACAATCAAATTTTAAACTCCATAATGGGGATCAGTCTATATCGAGTGAAGCAATCTTACGTGTGGAAGAACCAAATAGAGTCTTTATCAAAAGGATATGTAGGGGTTGGGGTTTCTGATTCTTACAGTATCCCGATTTTTGAAAACTACATTAAGAATTGGAACAAAGGGGTTTGGATCGTTGGATCTCCGCAGGGTAATAGCGAATGGGGATCTTCTTTTATCGGAATGGGGGCCAAGCCTCCCGTATTTAGTTCTCTCAATAGATGGGAAGATGTAGGCAATATTTTGGTCAATAATATATGGAGTATTGCTATTGAAAATGCGGGTTACGATAATGCTGTTCGATCAAATCAAATCAGTTCAACCGAGGGGCAGGGTCAGTGTTTGTTTATTAACGCGAAAACCACTAACCCATCAATGGATTGGACCACTTTCAATAGTGATCCTAGTTGTAATAATTAAATTAACGAAAACTTAGATTTTTTACGTCTACATTACGATATTTATCTTCAGTAGAGGGGACTGGTCGTTCTCCTAAGTATAGCTTAGCAGAGGACATACTTCCGTTGAGATAGCTGGCCATATCTTCTCGTTCGGTGCTCATTTTGATTTGTAGTACCTTCTGTTTATTGTCGCACAGAAGAGTTAATATGTTTTTATCTGATACGTCTCCTAATAATATTGACATAGGATCAGGTATGGATACCTGTCCCTCACAGTCGTCATAGTTTTCTTGTACAGGGTGGGCCACATTTACAGTGGCTTTGAGAGTTCCTAAGATATTGTCTTCAGCAGAGGCTTTAGAGATTATGACCATGGCCGAATAACCTCCTTCTTCGCTACTTGTAAGATATAGTCGACCAATTAAATCTTGATCCTCATAGGATGCAGCAAAGCAGAGTGGACTGAATGCTAACATTAGAATTGTAGAAAGAATGATTTTCATAAACGCCTCCAAAACGCTTATAATAACGCAACAAACCATTTTTGTCGAAGAGTCCTCAAGATTTTGAAAATAATATAGGTTTACCTATTGTTTCATCTAAAGATTTGTTGAAGTCGCTGATTTGCTTTTTTGACCTTTACTTTTTGTGACTGAATAAATCGATCGAGAAGACTAGAGGTTTTTTTACTATTGAGTGACAAAATTCTAATGGCGAGTAGGCCCGCGTTGTAAGAATTATTAACGGCCATAGTAGCAACGGGTACTCCTTTTGGCATTTGAGCAACAGACAATAGAGCATCAATTCCTTTTAAAGATCCCACCTCAACAGGGACTCCTATAACTGGAAGGGGAGTGAGGGATGCGACCATTCCTGGTAAATGAGCAGCGCCCCCGGCTCCAGCTATGATGACTTGAATCCCTCGTTTTTTTGCTCCATGGGCATAGCGTTGCATGAGTTCAGGAGTTCGATGGGCGGAGACAACTTTAACTTCATAGCTGATTTTAAATTCCTCGAGGGCTTGAATGGCTCCCTGCATTTTATCTAAGTCGGAGTCACTTCCCATAATAATAGAGACTTTATTTTTCATAGTTTAAACTCCTTATAAAGTTTTTTAGCCTGTTGGAGAGCCTTTTGCGGTGTAGAATCTATAATGTTTAAGTGTCCCATTTTTCGATTTGGTCGATTCTCAAGCTTTCCATACCAATGGAGAAATCCCGCTGTGTTTGTCTTCAGTTGGGGTGGCTGACTAGAGGTCCCTAAAAGATTTATCATAGCAAATCCTGGAGTTATAGACTTTGAAGAAGGGAGTTCTTTATTTAAGATAGCCAATAAGTGGTAGCCAAATTGATCAGTAGTGAGAGCATTTTGACTGAAGTGCCCGGTGTTATGTACTCGAGGGGCGGTTTCATTAATGAGAATTTTGTTTTTGGTTTCAAACAGTTCAAAAGCAATAACGCCTTGGTAATTTATTTGTTTAAGGTAACGCTCAATATTTTTTTTCAAAGATGAAATATTTTTTTGGATAGGTCCGTGAACCGAAAAGCATCGACTGTCTTTTTGAAAACTTTCGCAGAGAGGGAGAAAGCGGATATCATTTTTTTTATTTCTAACCACAATAAGAGAAAGCTCTCGATCAAAGGGTATAAACCTTTCGGCAATAAAACCTACGGGATTGTTCAAATAGGGAGTAAAGGTTTCAACATCTTTTATAGACTTTATAACAAAGGTACCATAACCATCGTAACCAAATTTTCGTGCTTTGAGTACAATCCCATGCCCTTGGTTTAAATGGTTGTAGGCATGAACGAGCTGAATATAATTGCTGACTTCTAAAAAATCAGAAGTCGGTAAAGCATTTTTTTTTAAAGATTGCTTTTGCAAAAGACGATCTTGAAGGGTGGTCATCACTTTGAGAGAAGGTGCAAAATGGATTTCAGCATTTGCCTTTGCGGATTTTAAAAGAGAACAATCCATAAATTCACTTTCAAAGGTTACGATGTCTACTTTTTTAAGGAATTTTCTAAGATCTTGTAACCTAGAAAATGATCCCTTTGTCCATAAATTCGTAACTTGAGCCGCAGGATCCTGTGCATTCTCGGACATTACATAAACTTGTTGTCCAAGTCCCATTTCATGAGCTTTAAGTATGAGCATTCTAGAGAGTTGGCCTCCGCCAAGTATTCCTATGGTTTTCAAAAGGAATTCCTTTAATTATTTAATTTGTTATCAAGCTGGCCAGAGGCATCTAGGGCAGCTAGTTCCTGGTAACCCCCGATGAACTCGTTTCCAATAAAAATCTGGGGGACCGTCATGTGACCAGTTTTCTGGATAAGCTCGGCTTTTTCTTCTGGTTTGCCGTCGAGGTTGATTTCTTCATAATCTATACCCTTGCTGTTTAGTAATCGGCTGGCCATGGAGCAAAAAGGGCAGTAGCTAGTACAATACATTTTTACGGGTTTCATGATTTTTTATCCTTGTGTTTTATCTAATCGAGAGAAATCACGTTGATTTCTAGTTCTTCTTCAATTTCTTTTTTAATTTCTTCGGATCCTTTTTTATCTTTACCTGTACCAAACATCAAGGACTCAATATGCATTGATCTTTTTAGCGTATGCAAGCCCTCAGAAAAACTACCGGGTAAAATCTTAACCGAGAGGATACAGTCATTAGAATAAACTGGTGCTATCTGTTGTGAGACAACACGTTGAAGGAGTTCAAAAAAGAATCCTTCAGGGTCTTTATTTTCTTCAGCATGAAAAATGACGAGTTCAAAGGGGTCACCCTTTTTTTCTTTGATTAAATATTTTAAGGCTTTGTTAATTAATCGCCGAGCTCCTGTACCTCCCGCACAGAGAACGTAATGAGGAAGGTCCTCAGGAAGTTCTGTTATGGCTGAGAATTTTCCTATTCCTAGTCTTAAATCATGTCGTGTCTCTAAGCGTTCTTCGAGCACACCCCAACGATAATAAGCCATGCTTAACAACGTCAAAGAAAGCAGTGAGGTCAGCATAAGGAGAGCATCAGCATGAGCATGTTCGATGAGTGTGAATGTGGCAATAGCGAGAACTATCCCTGAAAACAAGGGGACGGTGGGGATGACTCTATTTTTTATCGAAAGAGTCCATTTGGTTAAAAATTGAACGGGGGTGTCTCTTCTGAAAATTCTATTTCTCATGAGAACCACGCCCACACAAAAGCTCACCATTACGCCCAGGAAGGCAATTTCATAGACTTTGGCGACAACTTCAACTTCTCCAGCTACAAGGCCAGACATTAACATGGCAATAAACATAAAAGGTAAGGCGATGAGAGGATACCCTTGGATGCTTGGATAGCGGTGAGCTAAGCGTTTTAATAAAAATTGGGGAAGATTTCCTTGTTTACTCATTGTCGTCGCTAACCCGATGAAGCCAACAAAGGCCGTGTTTGTGGCGGCAAAGAGAGTAAGAGTGGCATCTAAGACGATTATAGAAAGTAAGACCTTACCTCCTAATTTATTGGCAAGTTGAGAAAGTAATGTGTCCAGGTTATTGTGGACCTGATCTTGAGTGAGCAATATCAAACATAAAAAAGAAATTGCTGGAGCAGTTAAAGAAACTAAAACCACCACAATTTTATAAAGCTTTTTTACAGTGACAAGGGTAGGCTGCTGTAGCTCTTCTACAATTTGAGCAGCAGATTCAAAGCCAGTGATCCCTAAAAACGCGGCCGCGAATCCGTACATGAGAATTGGGATAGTGAGCTCTCCATTAGGTTTAAGATTATTGAATTTTGTAAAATCAATATCTTGATAGTTCAGGGCTAGATAAGAAAACCCCCAAATAGCTATTATGAGCAATAAGCCAAAGTGAATTCCAGCAATAGCCGTAACGATTTTTGCAGGTTCTTTGATCCCTCTTGTATTCAGAAGACCGAACATCACAATAGGTATAAATGAAACGAAGACAGTTACGGGCCCCGAAAAGGTGTGGTCAAAAAGAGAACTTAAATAATGTGCTCCAGACAGAGCACTGACAGCCGCGGTGGCCAGGTAAGAAACAAAGGTTAAAGCTCCGGCTAAAACCGCCACTCTTCTGCCTAAGCTTCTCAGGATCATGGAGTAAGCTCCGCCATTATAGGGGCTAAGAGCGAGTCCTTCTTCATAGGTCATTTTAAACAGCCACATCATCAAACATGTCGTTAACACAAAGACAGGAGCAAGATAGCCAACTATAGGAAATAAAATTCCAGTTCCATAAAAAACAGATGTTCCAATGTCAGCGCCAACAATTCCTGCTCCTACAATCCAATGTAAACCACTCCCTTTTTCAGCCAAAACTTCTCCTTGAGCTAATGTTTTTGACAATTATCTAGAAATATCGGAGTTTTGTCTAGGATATGACCTAGAAAATAGGGGATTCTCGTGCATTGTGTGCTCTGTCAATCTGAGGCTGTTGGTCTTTTTGCGAAATATAAAGATAAATTATTTGGTCAAAATTTAATCAGAGAGTATTTTTCTTGTAACTGCTGTGATTTGGTTTTTCTGCATCCCGAGCACCGTTTAAGCTATAGGGACGAAAAACTTCGTTATCTGGAACACGAAAATGCGGTTAGCGATTTAAAATATATGAATTATTTAAAGCAATTATGGGATTTTGTTGAAGAGTCTCTGGGCGAGGTGTTTAGTCCTGGGTTAGATTACGGTTGTGGTCCGGCAAAAGGATATGAGCGGCTTTTAGAGGGGCGTTGTCAGATAGATAGTTTTGATCCGTATTTCTATCCTCATACCATTATGAAAGCCGATTCCTATCAGTTTATTTTATGTTCTGAGGCTGCTGAGCATTTTTATTCTCCCTTCGAGCAGTTTCAAGAAATGCAAAAACTTTTGAGGCCTAAAGGATTTTTGGGTTTAAGAACGGAGTTGAGAAACCCTTCAATAGATTTTGAAAAATGGTATTATCGCTTGGATCCCACCCATGTGGTTTTTTATTCTGAGAAGACGCTTTTATGGCTCGCCCAGGAATTGGATTTAGAAATTATAAAGTGTTCCAAAAATCTGCTGGTGGCGCAAAAGACTTAAGAGTTTTAATTTTACTAAAGGCAACGTCTGCTTCAGTGTAATTCCGTCCTAAAAATTTAAGCCATTGCTTGAGGCGACAAAGAGCATAGTGGTGGTCCCTGTACTCATGGGATTTTTGGTAAAAGAGCGGCAACAAGCTTTCGGTGAATTCGTTCCAGGAGAGAGCTCTTGGATTATTGAGTTTTATTTGTTGCCCTAGGGCAGGGTTGGCAAAAGCTCCTCTTCCGAGGGCAAAGTGAGCACATTCGGTGACTTGAAAACATTTTTTCCAGTCTTCAAAGCTCCAAATGTCTCCGTTGGCGAAGACGGGGTATGAAAATCCACTAAAATAATTTTTAATTTCTATCCAATGAGCGGGAGGCTTATAGCCTTGAAGTTTGGTTCGAGCATGAACAGTGAGGTGTTTGAGAGGCAAAGACTTTAAGATCTGAGCTAAGTCAGGAAGTAATTTTGTGTCTTCAAACCCTAGTCTTATTTTGGCAGAAACTCCTGACGAGCAAGGAAGCTGTCGAAGAAGTTCTTCTAAGAGACGTCCCACTCTTTGAGGGTCTTTTAACAAAGCCGCTCCTCCATCATGACGATTGACAGTTTTTGCAGGACATCCAAAATTTATGTCAATACCATGAGAGCCAAGCTCTAGGGCTTTTGCTGCATTGTCTACCATGGCTGAATGGTCCGAGCCTAAAAGTTGCACTGTGACAGGGGTGCCGTAGAATGTTTTCCCGCCGTTCTTTAATTCAGGACAAAATTTATAAAAGACTTTGTCTGGGTTTAAGTTTTGAGTCACCCGAATAAACTCAGTGAACATGAGATCATACCCGCCAATGAGAGAGAAAACCTCTCTAATTATAGGATCTACGACACCTTCCATAGGGGCGAGGGCAACTGTAATTTTGGGATTCATTCTTCGGCCCATTTGAGTATATATTCAAAGTGTTTTTTGTCGACAGGTTGAATAGAGAGGCGTTGACCTTTTTTAACAACGAGCATCTCTTTGAGAGCTTTATTTTCTTTTAACTGATCTAAGCTTATAAGGTGTTTAAACTTCTTTTTAAACTTAACCTTCACACAGTGCCATCGAGGCTTGTCTATTGAACTTTTTGGGTCATAATAGGGCGAGCTTTTGTTAAATTGTGAGGGGTCAGGTTGTGCAAGCTCTGAAATTTCAGCGAGTCCAATAATTCCTGGGGGGTTAGCATTTGAGTGATAAAATAAAACAAGATCTCCTAGTTGCATGTCGTTTATCATAAAGTTTCTTGCTTGATAGTTACGGACACCATCCCATAACGTGGATTTTTCTTTTTTTAGTTTGTCAATGGAGTAAGTCTCCGGCTCTGATTTAAATAACCAATACTTCATTCTCGTCTAAATCCTTGTTTATGAGTTCAAATGCGCGTTTAGGTTCCTATATTATGGACAATTTCTTTATTCAACGAGTCGTTATAAGATAACTTATTAAAGATCGCCAGCATTTATTGATTTTGTCATCAGGGTCGTATATTTTCTATGCACTATAAGATTAGGGAGTAGTAATTATGTCTGATTTTCGGATTGAAACGGATTCAATGGGAGAAATCCAAGTTCCAGCCAATAAGTATTGGGGGGCGCAAACTCAAAGATCATTAGAAAATTTTAAAATAGGGACTGATCACTTTCCGAGAGAGATGATCAGAGCATTGGGAATATTAAAAAAATGTGCAGCTCAAACAAATGCTCAGTTGGGTTTGTTAGAGAATGATAAGGCAGAATTTATTATTAAAGCCGCTGATGAGGTGATTTCCGGGAAGTTAGATGATCACTTTCCATTGGTGGTCTGGCAAACGGGAAGTGGTACGCAAACCAATATGAACACCAATGAAGTTATTGCCAACAGAGCCATTGAGTTACAAGGTGGCAAGATTGGTGATAAGAGTATTCATCCTAATGATGATGTTAATAAGGCTCAATCTAGTAACGATACTTTTCCCACAGCAATGCATATTGCGGTAGTGGAACAGATTCACAAAAAATTTATTCCTGCCTTAGAGCAATTGAAAGACGAATTTAAGACTAAGTCTAAAAAGTTTGAGAGTATAGTTAAAATAGGTCGAACTCATTTAATGGATGCGACCCCTTTAACCTTAGGCCAAGAGTTTTCTGGTTACGTGACTCAGTTAGAGCATGGATTGGTAAGAATTAAAAACTGTTTACCTCATATGTATCAATTGGCCTTAGGGGGAACAGCAGTTGGTACGGGATTAAATACTCATAAAGATTTTGCTGTGGAAGCGGCAAAGACCATTGCAAAAGAAACAGGTTATAGCTTTGTAACTGCGGAAAATAAATTTGAGGCACTGGCTGCACATGATGCGCTTGTGGAGGTGAGTGGGGCCCTCAAAGTAGTGGCCTGTAGTTTAATGAAGATCGCCAATGACATTAGATGGTTAGGCAGTGGTCCAAGAAGTGGAATAGGTGAAATTATATTGCCGGCAAATGAACCAGGGAGCTCGATTATGCCTGGTAAGGTGAACCCCACTCAGAGTGAAGCCATGACGATGGTTTGTGCTCAAGTGATAGGAAACGACACTGCGGTAGCGGTAGGTGGCTCTAGTGGAAACTTTGAACTCAATGTGTTTAAACCGTTGATGGTTTTTAATGTGTTAAACTCTCTGCGTTTGTTGTCTGATGCGAGTAATAGTTTTCGGACAAATTGTGTGGTGGGGATTGAGGCCAATTTTATGGCGATTGATGAGCATTTAAAAAACTCTTTGATGCTCGTGACCGCATTGAATCCTCACATTGGATACGACAAGGCGGCAAAAATAGCTAAAACCGCATATGAAAACAATACCACTTTAAAAGAAGAAGCGATCAATTTAGGTTTCTTAACCTCTGATCAGTTTGATGAGTACGTAAGACCAGAGACTATGATCTCGCCTAACATAGGATAAGCATGATTCAGACTTTAGTATTTTGTAGCTCTAGCGACAAAATTAATCCTATTTTTTTTCATTCCATGAAGGATTTGGCGGAAGGTTTGGTACAAAGAAATAGGATGGTTCTGTTTGGCGGCGAGAACTTAGGCTTAATGGGATGTCTAGCTCAAACGGTTATTGAGAATCAGGGGCAAATAGTAGGGCTGTTGCCTGAAATCTTTAATACACCAGAGACACAATTTGATCGGTTAACCGAAAAAGTTGTATTTCCTCATTTGGCTGATCGAAAGAAAGCGATGTTAGACAGGGCGGACGAAGTGATTGTTTTTCCTGGAGGTCTAGGTACCTTGGACGAGGCTTTAGAGGTCATCACACTTAAAGCAATAGGTGTTTTTCAAGGAGATATTTACTTTGTAAATATCTTAGACTTTTGGGTCCCTTTCTTTGACTTTTTATTTGAGTTAAAATTAAGGGGTATGATTAGTTCTGAGTTAAGTCATCTTTATGAGGTTGTTTCTTCACCCAAAGATTTATGGGTTTATCTTGATTCAGAGAATTCAGAATCAGAAGCAGGTGAATCCTTATGAGTTCTTTATTGAAGCTTTCTCCTAAATTGGGGTGGCTTGCTCAAGATGATATTCGTCCGTTTGTTTTGGCTCGAAACGAGTGCCGTGTGACTGATCCTGGGCAGTTGTTTAGTTTGGATTGGTTTGTAAACGATTTTTTTTATATGGATCCATTGGTCATAGAAGATGTTTATTTCGCGAATGCGCTGTTAAATATGGAGCATAAGGCCTTTGCCTCTAATGATATGCCTATGCCGAGATGGGTGTTTTATGATTGCGCGATTATGCCTGGTTTTGTCGCGGGATTTGCGCAAAGAACCGAGCGATTGGCTCCCTCTATTCGAAAAATTTTGGGAGAAGAAAATTTACTGGGTGAGTGGACGCCTATTTCTATGTTTATCACCATACCGACGATGAAGAGTCATGAATGGATGGCTCATAATTTAAGTTCTGTAAACGCACTTATCCCTAAAGAAGATCGATTTTATGGATTAGGCTTTTTGTCAAAAGCCTTTGGGCTTTCTTATGCGAATATTGAATGGTGTTGTGGAGTAACCCAGTGGACGAGCCCCGCTATGCGTTTGCATACCTATTATGGCTTTTTTGAGGTTTTAACCGCTTATACCCCTGCTCATACACATGCTACCTCTTTAACGTATCGTTTGAAGGTAAATCCTGCAGAATGGTCACGTTTTTTTACAAAAGAGGCCTCTAAAGAGTTTGATCAGCGGTTTAAACCCGCAGGATTTGAAGTAGACCCTGAGGATGAAAAAAGTTTAATTGCTTTTCATAAAAAAATTAGTCATAAAGAAGGTCCATTTTATCTTGACGCAAAAGAAATCAGAGAAAAAAAGCTTCATGAAAAACTGACCATTTATAACTTAAAGGGTTAAGTTAAATGGCTAAATTGAATATTAATAATGCTAATGGTAAGAAGAACTAAATAAGAATAATTAAAAGGAGTACGTATGGCCACGGAAGAAACAAAAAAAGAGCAGCAGACAGATGAATTTATTCAAAGGCTTCCTGCTGTGGCTAAAAAACTCTACTTACCTTGTAAAAAGTGTGATGCCAATAGGTTTTTTGTGGTGGTCGCTCATAAAACTGAAAAGAGTGCTAAGGTTCAGTGTGAAATCTGTAAAAGCAATAAGACCTTTACGATTAAGAAGGCAAGAAAAAAAGGAGCGAGTAAACGCTCTAAGGCTCCTACTGCTCAACAGGTATGGGAAACTTTAAAAGGCAAATTCGGAATCGATGGTGAGGCCTATGGAATGCGTAATACCTTTGAAGTGAATTCTGTCATTGATCATAAGAAGTTTGGCTTGGGGTACGTTATTCATGCTGAAGCTTACAAAATAGAAGTGGCTTTTGAGGATGGTGCTCGATTTTTGGTACATAATAAACAGTAATTTGGAATTCTATGACGATTGAAAGCACAATAAAAGAAAAACTAAAACAGGCTTATGAGCCTGTTTTTTTATCTGTGGTCAATGAAAGTTCTAATCACCATGTCCCTCCAGGCTCTGAAACCCATTTTCAGGTCATTGTGGTATCAGATGCCTTTGAGGGGAAAAGCCGAGTTCAAAGACAGAGATTAGTGTATCAGCTGCTTTCCGAAGAATTAGTTAATGGAGTTCACGCTTTGAGTCAGAAACTTTGGACTCCTGAAGAATGGGAAAAGCGTCAACAAGAGCAGGGAGCTGCTTCTCCTCATTGTAAAAATGGTTTTGACCTATAATTTGAGGATTTGGTTTCGTTGTCTTATCTATTTGGAGAGCTCTAGAAGCTGAGATTTAATTTTTTTTATTATTTTTTCAGTTTCCGTCGACTTTTTTTCGTCTTCTTCGCGTTTTTTAAGATTTGGTTCTTCAAGATCAATAAGTTCTAAAACCTTACTGATTTCACTACACAAAGTCTTGATGCTGTTGTTGGTTGTTTGATCACTTTTCATTTGTACCAAATATCATTCATGAGAAAACAAAGTCTGTCAATAATCAACCCAGTCCCTTTTTGACAAAGGATCAAATAGCAATTAAATCATGATCATGGTTTTATTTAAGGGGAACTCTAAAGGAGAACAAAAGGAGAAATAAGTGGCTGAAGAAATCATATATACCATGAAGGGTGTGTCTAAGGTTTATCCTCCCAATCACTACGTTTTAAAGAATATTTACTTGTCTTATTTTTATGGCGCAAAAATTGGAGTTTTAGGACTTAACGGATCAGGTAAATCCAGTTTGCTAAAAATTATGGCTGGTGAAGATCAGGATTTTTTAGGAGATGCATACCCAGCAAAAGATTTTAAAGTGGGATATCTTAAGCAAGAGCCTGAATTAGATGAGTCAAAGACAGTCAAGGAAAATATCATGGAAGCTCTTGGAGACCTTCCATTGTGGTTAGAGCAATTCAATAAAATATCTGAAGAGCTCTGCGATGAGAAT
>JAGRAA010000126.1:0-909 GCA_020435185.1 Bdellovibrionales bacterium
GGAGAGTGTTCATGGGCATGAGGATCTCTAACCTGCTTTTTATAAAAATAAGGTCTCATATAATTTTTAAAGGCCATAAAGAGCGTAAATTTCTCCACCATACCGATGGAATGCTTGGCAAAAGAGATGGTTTCTCTCATAAAGGCCGCTGACTTTTGACGAATCTGCATATCAAAGTTATTCACATTGAATAAGGGGTTTTGAAAGTTTCTACTGGCCTTGGAGCTGATCGTTAAGTGAACGATATTTAAATCTCTTAAATCCCTCTCTATGGCCCTTCTGTACTGAAAGTGCTCATCACTGTAGAGGATCAGGACTTGATCCTTATTTTTCTTTACCAGTCGTTTAAAAAGCTCCTCAGAGCTCTTTCGAATGGCTTTAGGTGGATATTTACCAAATTGTTTGTCTAAGTAGCATTTAAATTCCTTTTGTCTCTCACTCATCTTTCCTTTTCGATTCATGGGAGAGAAGTTAAAGTCATAGGTAAAGCCAGAGTGTTTCCCTATGGCATGATTGATGTTATTGGGGTCGTATTGAGAGAAGCTGAAGTTTTCAAGGCCATCGTAGACAATGGGCTCTTGGATTTGGAAGTGTTTAAGATCGAGAGATTGTTTGAGTAAGCACCATCGAGCAAGTTTAGAGAGTCTTAGTCGGACAAAGTGCTCACTGTGTCCTATAAATCGAGCAATCTCTCGATTAGAGGCACCACAGATGTTTAGTCTAAAGATCAGAGGATCAAGTCCATAGAGTTGCTCACGATAGGAGAGTTTAAAGAAGCTATAGGTGAAGTGTTTCTTACAGTGCAGGCATTGATAGCGTTGATATTGATAGGGAAAGGATTTTTTAAAGCTTAGTCCATTTTTCTTATACCACAGGCTGATGCAGTTTTGTTTTTGATGAAAGGGGCAG
>JAGRAA010000126.1:1019-3491 GCA_020435185.1 Bdellovibrionales bacterium
TTCTTAAGAGCCATGCAAGGCCCTCTCTATAGATGAAAATCCGATTTCAAGCTCTTGCTTTCGGACAATCCAGCTCCTCCATTGGGCGCACAATAAATTATGCGTCAAGTTAAAAAGTGATAAAGTCTGTCATTATCTGTCAAAACTGAGATTCTTAAAAGTTACAACATAATCAAAAATCTTTAGATTCTTAATTTCATTTAATAATTCGCTGAAACTATTTCATTGAAATAATTTGTTCGTTGAGGGAAAAACATTTTTCGAATAGCAATGGTACAGAATCGAGAAGCAAGTTTGCAAAACAAAAAAAGGGAGAGGAAATGAAAAAAACAAATTTAAAAAAATTGGTAGTCACTTTGTTGGCTTCAATGTCGGTAGCGACGATATTCAATGCCTGCGGCGGCGGCGGCGGCGGTAGCCATGGTGGTGGTACAGTATTGTATTATCCTTATGAAAACGTATATGGAGATGTGTGTTCAACTTATTCTCCGACTCCAGGATGTACATTCGATCGTTCTACTGGATTAAGAGTAATCACAACGGATTCAATTGATGGATCATTAGTAAACATGTGGACAGTTAAGTTTGATCTATACGGAACAGCAACAGTTAAAGATCAATATGGTAATTTTATCGGATACTATGACGTTTCTGATTTCGATGGGTACCAAGGCGGAACAGTGATTGGTGTAGGAACAACTGGTGTTTTCTGGGAAGACGTTGCTGGTGGTTCTTATTATTGGGATAGCAATGGGGTTTTATTCAGTGATAACTATTACGAGTCTAATTACCTTGAGGCCATCAACAACGTAAATGCTGGTGATGCTGTAGACGTTGACTATGTAGCAATGAACGACGAAGCCAACCAAGGTTTGGTTGCTAAGGCTGCTCAAAAGTTACAAGCAAAATACGGTTTTCAAAAAGAAAAAGCTAACGCTGTAGCGGCTCAATTAAACCGTTGGGGTTTGGGAGCTGTTGAAAGAGGATACTCTACAGCTGCAGATATCAAAGCGACTTTCCAAAGTACTTTTGGTGTGGATTTAGATTCAGCAGTAGCTGCGGCAGTAGCTTTAAAAGCTGGCGATAAATCAAAAATGATTGCTTTAACTAACAGATCTGCGAACGCGTTGGGAATTTCTCCTCGTGATGCAGAGGCTTTCTTAAAAGATAGCTATTCTGATGGATTGGCAAGCTTTGGTTACAGCCAAGAAGAGATTTCTGGCTTAGACTGGTAATTTCGTAGGCTAAGAACTATATATGTAAAAAAGCCTGCAATTAAAGCAGGCTTTTTTTTTGGCCCTGGTATACTTTTAGCTACAATATATCAGAGTCATTTTGGCTCTATAAGAGGTCTATGCCAGATAAATTAGATTTAAAGTTGGCATACTCTCTGCTTAGAACAATATCGGGAATTAAAAACTTAGGGGGGACAATGATTAAATCATTCCAATTATTTATGCTTACACTTTTAACAGCATTTTCTATTTCAGAAATGGCTCAAGCGCAAAGACATGGTGGCCATGGGCGACCGGATTTGGGTGGACAGGGAAGGCCAGACTTTGGTGATCTAAGAGATAACTTTGGACCAAGAGATCAATCAGAAAGATTTATTATAGACATGAGAGATGAAGTGTATAGAGGAAGATCTACAGTGGGTTTAAAGGCTTTGATTCAACGTCAATATGGGCGAGTGAATCTCGAAGACATGGAACTTCAAGGAGTTCAATTGATGGCTAAATCGGCGGCAGGAAGAGGTTCTGCAGCTCTTTATGTGGGAGGCAGGTATCAAGATCAAGCCACTATTGATGGCCGACGGGGAGACTTTGAAAATGATGCTCGTTGGACATTTAATCCTTCGAACTTAAGAAGTTTTGAGAGAGGTGATCGTCAAGGACGTTGGGAACTTGAATTAAATGGAAATGTTAAAATTCGTCAGATTATCGTTATGGCTAACGAATTGAGAGATCGTAGACCTGAACCTGGCAGACCGGGGCCAGGAAGACCTCAACCAGGCGCGTATGTGAGATTAAAAGAAATCAAAGCTGATAAGGGAGCTGGTGAAACCAGAAGCGAAAATGTGCGTTTGGACAATGTACAAACACTTCGAATTACAGGATTACACAACACTGTTGAAGTTGAGGACTTTGTTGTTGTTTATGGAAACGGACAAAGAGAGCGTCTTTCCGAGCTAACTGGTTATGTTAGAGATGGAGAGGTATTAGCGGTTTCTTTGAATGGAAGAAATGTAATTTCGTACACGATTTCTTGTAGATCCCCTGGCTTATTTGATAGCGAAGGTAAAATCGAAATTGGAGCTACGGTCGCTCGTCGTCGATAGAATATAAGCAAATCGATCGATGCGTCATAATTAGATTTGTTCGGTGAGATATCTTTAAAAAGTCGTTTCCAAGCCATTACTCTGGCAAAGAAACGACTTTTTTTATTTGTGAAGCTTAAAGGTGAAATATTTAC
>JAGRAA010000127.1:0-11355 GCA_020435185.1 Bdellovibrionales bacterium
CGCAAAGAGGGAGACAAACAAATACTTGGCGATTTAAAGACCCCCGAGGGCGTCTACTATTTTATAAAAACTTACAATAAAGACCAGCTAGACTTTAACGAATATGGTGTACGCGCATTTGTAACAGATTACCCAAATCTTTTTGATAAGAGAGAAAATAAGACCGGATCTGGAATATGGCTGCACTCTATTCCTCCAACCAAGTCTTTAAATAGAGGTTCAAGAGGGTGTGTCGTTGTTCGGATATCTGCTATTGAAGAAATTCAAAATTTTATTTCTTTAGGCACTACACCTATTATTATTGAAGATAAGATAAACTATATAGACGAATCAAAGATCAAAAGACAAAGAACTGAGCTTCTGACTTGGTTAGAAGGATGGAAACGATCTTGGGAGAGTAAATCCTTAGATGCTTATATGGACTACTATTCTGACCAATTTAAATCAAAGAAGATGGATAAAAGCAAATGGAAGGTCTACAAAGAAGAGCTCAATAAAAAATACAACTATATTTCTGTTCAACTCTCAAGCCCATCGATTTATAAGGCAGATAAAAAGTATATCGTACGATTTGCTCAAACCTACAGCTCTGATCAAAATTCAGACTTTGGAGAAAAGACTCTTTACATAAAAAAAGAAAATGGCCAATTTAAAATAGTCGGCGAAAATTGGGCCGTTGCCTCAGAAAGACTCTTAGCCCAAAAAGAAACTATTACTAAAAATTTCAACAACTAAATAAGCAATGAATTAAAATAAGGCTGGATTTCCATGACTTCCAGATAAATCATCGTCGTTATCTTCTGCCTCGATATCTACAACTTCTGCATTATTAGATGAGTCTTGAAGAGATGAGATATATTGATCGTATTCAGACTTACTAATTACGTTGTTTTTTAAGTTCCACTCAATCAATCGAGAATCAAACTTTTTATTTTCTAAACTTTTAGACAATCCCATGAACAGCTCCTCACTATTAACCTTCTATATAAATAGATTAAATTCCATTTAAAAATCGACGTGGAAAAATATCACTAATCTCTCTCAATTCCAATAACGCGGAGAGCTATTTTTATCATTATCGACAACTAACCTCAGGTTTCCCTTTTTTCGACCATTTCCTTTTTTCAATTTTCTACGATTCCATCGATTGTAGAAGATTAAAAACAAAAATCCAGAAATCAGGCCGCCTAAATGAGCTAAGTTAGCAACACTCCCAGCAAACCCACTCCCCAGCAAAGTCACCAATTCAATCCCACCAAAAATAGCGACCATCCATTTTGCCTTCATGGGAAACATCATCATAAAATAAACTATTCGATCTCCAAAAATAATTCCGTAAGCTAAAAATAAACCAAAAACAGCCCCTGAAGCACCTACTACAGGACGAGCCAATGCAAGAAACTCCCCTGAGTAAAGCCAATAGCCCAAAGCTCCTATTATATAAATAACAGCCGCTCCTACCCCACACACAAAATAATAAATTAAAAAGAATTTACTCCCCCAGCGTCTCTCAAGTTCAGAGCCAAACATATAAAGAGCAAACATATTAAATAGAATATGAAATATATCGTTTCCCGAATGCAAAAACATATACGTAACTATCTGCCAAATATGAAATTTTAAAATCGTAACCGCTGGAACTAATCCAAATATCTCATAAACCGGAAACCATCTAGAAAATAAAATAGTGGTTAGTACCCAGATTACCCCATTTAGAATAATTAACTTTTTTACTACAGGTGTTAATGGACTAATATAAACTCCTTGTTGCATTTAACCCTCCTGTGGCTCACTCAACTCGACTAAAACTCCTCCTGCCGATTTAGGGTGGACAAAAGCCACCAAACAGTTATGAGCTCCTTTTTTCGGAATCTCGTTAAGCAGCCGAATCCCTTTAGATTTTAAATTCTCTAAAGTAGAGTCTATATCTTTTACACGTAAACAGATGTGATGAATTCCAGTCCCTCTTTTTTCAATATAGCGAGCGATCGGACCAGAAGAGTCTGAACTCTCGAGTAGTTCGATCTTAGCAGAATTTGCTAATGTCAGCATAGCTACTCTTACTTTTTCACTTTCTACAGTTTCGTATTGAATATTCTTTAAGCCTAATGCTTGGTAAAACGGCAACCCTTCCTCTATCGAATTTACAGCAATTCCTACATGATCAAAGGCAAAGTCTTCGTTTACCCAATCTATATCAACAGTCATCCTTATGATCTTTCTTTCAGTGTTTCAAATTTAGGCTTCAGCAACTTATATGTATCCTCTAAGCTCTGAGCGATCAATTTCGTTTCGGCAATCAACGGAAAAAAGTTTGTGTCTCCACTCCATCGAGGGATAATATGCCAGTGTATATGGTCCGGAACCCCAGCGCCAGCAACGGCCCCATGATTCAATCCTAGATTAATGCCCTCACAGTAAAAACTTTCTTTTAAAATTTTAAAAGACTCTCGAATCAACCAACTTATTTCATTATAGGCATCTTCTTCTATTTCATTAATATCCCCACAATGTTTTGTGGGAAGAATAAGAATATGACCATTATTATAAGGATACTTATTTAACACGACCATTACGTTCTCAGATTGATAAACCACTAAACTTTCTAAGCTCACGCCTTTACTTAAAGCCGAACAAAAAACACAACCTTCAGGTTTAATCAACTTACGAACGTACTTAAAACGTTCTGGTCGAATCATTAAATCTCTCTCTTGAGGCCATACATCCTTCAAGTTAATAGCCATCTAAATACTCTTTCTTATAAAATTCACCGGACTAGGAATCATAAACAACGGAACTCCGTACAACTCTACATTAATTTTTGTTCCTAAGGCCCGTCCATCAAATTCAGGGTCGGCGAACATTTCAAAGATATCCCCTCGCTTTTTAGGAGGCTTATACATCTCTGGGTCCTCACCAAGCCCAGTCATTTCACCGATTTGCCTTTTTGCGTCCGTAAGAGTACCGACCTGATCGGCAAAGCCCATTTTCACAGCAAATTGTCCTGTGAAAATACGACCATCAGCATATTGATCGACTAAGTCTCTTTTTAAGTTTCTGCCTTCAGCTACCGCAACCTTAAACTGCTCATGAACCTGATTAATCATGTCTTGAAACAACTCTTTCTCATCAGGTCTCATAGATCTATATTCTGCTCCAGAGTCTTTATAGGCACCTGTATTTATCGAGAATCTCTTGATCTTTGCCCACTCATAAAGCTTTTCTAAATTTGCAAACTCCATAATGACTCCAATAGAGCCAACCATAGATCCTGGATTAGTAATTATTTTATCTGCAGCCACAGACGCGTAGTAAGCTCCACTAGCAGCCACTGCTCCTATGCTCACTACTACTGGCTTGTTATACTCTTCTCTCACTCTTTTGATTTCTGAATATATCTCTTGGCTAGGCCCAACTACTCCTCCGGGAGAATCAACCCTAATCAGCACACCTTTAATATTATCATTCGAAGCATACTTTCGTAGATCATCTAAAAATTTTCTGCCATTAATAATCACTCCCTCTAGCTCTAAATAAAGAATCGAGCTCTTATCGATTTTCTTTTCTGGTGGATTTATAATCGTAACTACTCCTCCAACCAGGGCTAAAAACCCAAAAATTACAATGGAATAAAAAATATACTTAATCGCTGACAAAAACTTTTTCATTTTTACCGACCTTATTTAAATGTTCAAAGGACAACTTAATTCTACTGTTTTCGAGGCTATATTAGCCTAACCCAGTAGCTTTTAACAACGCAAAAAAAAACCCTTCCAATAAGGAAGGGCTTGTTTCAATCAATTTCTAATAAAATAAATTAAAAATCAATCTTCACTAGAGGTAGACGAGCTATCACTAGAAATATTTGATAACTGCTCTCCAAAAATATCACCAAGACTTGTTTTTGAAGTAGACTTAGCTTTTTTGATATAATCCTCAACATCAACCTGCTGCGCACGAAGTGTCACAACCTTTGCGCTTAGTCCAATCTTTCTTGAGTCCTTATCAATAGTAATCACTTCAGCCTTAATCATATCGCCAACTTTAACTACATCTTCTGGCTTATCAATCCGCTTAGTAGTCAACTCACTGATATGAATAAGTCCTTCGATCTCTGGAGTTAACTCTACGAAAACACCAAAATCAGCTGTTTTAACAACTTTAACTTCATGCTGAGATCCCATCGGGAAATTGTCCTCAATGGCAGACCAAGGGTCGGCTTCCAACTGTTTGATGCCTAAGCTAAATCTTTCGTTCTCAATGTCGACTCCAAGAACAACAGCTTTTACTTTGTCGCCTTTTTTGAACATCTCAGAAGGGTGATTTACTCGTTTGTTCCAAGAAAAGTCAGAAATATGAACTAATCCATCTATTCCATCTTCTACACCAATAAATACGCCAAAATCAGTAATAGACTTCACTTCTCCCTCAATGATAGTCCCCGGAGCATAAGCGTTTTTCAACTCAACCCAAGGATTCTCTTCAAGCTGTTTCATTCCCAAACTAATTCGACGATTTTCAGTATCCACTTCAAGAACAACACACTCTACGTCATCTCCAACATTTACATGCTGAGAAGGATGCTTAATACGTTTAGTCCAACTCATTTCACTCACGTGAATAAGACCTTCTATGCCAGAATCAAGCTCTACAAAAGCGCCATACTCTGTAAGACTAACGATTTTACCATTAACACGCTTTCCGATAGGGAAAGTGTCATTTACGCTATTCCATGGATCATCATGAAGCTGTTTAAGCCCAAGACTAACACGTTGTTTTTCTGTATCGTATTTTAAAACTTGAACATCAATCTCATCACCAACTTTTAAAACTTCCGAAGGATGTTTTACTCTGCCCCAACTCATGTCAGTAATATGAAGCAGACCATCCATTCCGCCTAGGTCAATGAATGCACCGTAATCAGTGATGTTTTTAACAATCCCTTTTACTCTTGATCCTTCTTTCATTGAATCAATAGTTTGAGTTTTTAAGCTCTCTCTTTCTTCTTCAAGAAGAACTCTTCTTGAAAGGACGATATTTCCTCGTTTTTTGTTAAATTTAATAACTTTAAATTTAAGCGTTTTTCCAAGAAACACATCCATATTTCGAACAGGTCTTAAATCAATTTGGCTTCCCGGCAAAAAGGCATTCACACCGATATCAACACTTAAACCACCTTTTACTTTCTTAATCACTGTACCTTCAATGATCTCTTCATTTTCAGCAGCTTTAGAAATATCAGTCCAAGCTCTAAGCATATCAGCTTTGTTCTTAGACAAAACAACCATACCATTTTGATCTTCAATTTTATCAATATAAACTTCTACCTCTGATCCCACTTCAATGGTTTGCCCATCAATTAAACGAAATTCAGATTTAGACACCAAGCCTTCACTTTTATAATTGATGTCCACTAATACATAATCCTCTTTTACATCAACAACTTTACCTTTAACTACGTCACCAATCTTGAAATCTCTGTTTTCCAATGATTGTTCATAAAGTTGAGCAAATGATTCCCCTTGGCCTTCATCATCTTCAAAGCCGGGGTTATCTGGCACCTCAGCGTCTGCTGCATCGAGAACAGCTAGTACTTTCTCCCTTTCAATTTGCGCTTTGGATTTATTTTTGGACTCTTGTATATTCAATGGACCTCCTACTGAGAACAGCCTTTTGACCGCCTCATTTTTTAAGCCCGTAGGCTAATATTCAAAAAAAATTAACTTTAGATAAATTCACAGAGATAAGATCATCTTTCTAAAGCTCAATTTTTTTGAGAAAAATTGATTTTAAAGAGATTAATAAATTATTAAAATCTTTCTAATTAAAGGGTTTTATATGTGTTCGCGTCAGATAAATCAAGCTCTTGTCTAATTATTCCTTCTACTTTAGCGATCACTTCACCCAGACTTAGTCCGTTTGTATCTATTTCAAAGGCATCCTCGGGAATCTGCATAGGAGCCGACTTCCTCTCCGCATCTTGCTTATCCCTAATAGCCTGATCTTTTAGAGTTTGAGCCAGATCCTTACTTTGCTCCAAACTTCTTCTTTGTGCTCTTTGCTCACTTGACGCGGTCACGAAAAATTTAATTTGTGCCTGAGGGAAAACCACTGTTCCACAGTCCCTCCCCTCCGCTACCAAATATTCGAATTCATTGGATAAATCTCTTTGCGCTTGAAGCAGTGCAGCTCTTACTTTGGGATATTGAGAAACCACACTGGCATAGTTTCCGATCTCTTCTCGAAAAATCTCTGAGGTCACATCTTCGTCTTTATAGATAACGGAGGTCGCCTCTACTCCCAACTCCACTTTCCAATCCTGACTTTCTGCAAGACTGACCAACTGGGCCTCATTAGTTAAATCTACCTTTTGACTTGCGGCAATATAAGCGAGGCCCCGGTAGAACGCTCCCGTCGAAACCCACTTCCACTCAAACTTTCGGGCTATTTCACGACTTATAGATGTCTTTCCCGAAGCTGCTGGCCCATCAATAGTAATAACAACACTCATCTTCAACCCTTCAATACTTCTTTAATGGCATGGATAGCTATTTCATTTTCCTTAGGTAAACCAACACTCAACCTTAGTGCATTAGGAAACCCATAGGCCGCTACCGGACGAGTGATTACTCCTCGCTTTAACAAGGCTTCAAAAACAGGCCCTGAGGGCCGACCCAAATCAAACAGCACAAAATTACCTTGAGATTTCCAGTATTTTATCCCAAGTTCGTCAAATTCAGCATAAAAGGTATCTAATGCATTCCACACGAGATTCTGAGACCTCTCTATGTAATCTGAATCAGATACAGCCGCCTCAATAACCTTTAACGCCAACTGATTGACGTTGAATGGGTTTCTCACCCTATTCACATAATCCACAGTCTTTTCTGGTCCAATCAAAACTCCGACTCTTAAACCAGCCAAACCAAAAACTTTACTTAAAGTCCTTAACACAATGACATTTGAAAACTTCCGAAAATACTCCAACCCCGAAGGGCATTCTTTGTCTCGAACAAACTCACAATACGCCTCATCTAAAACAATAAGCAAATCCTCCCTATGCCCAACTTTATCCATCAAGAGATTTAATTCTTCTCTATTCAGAAAGGTTCCGGTGGGGTTATTCGGGTTGGCTATAAATAAAATTTTTATCTTCGAGTCTACCTCTAATTCCTTTAACAATGCCTTGACGTCAAATTTAAGATCTTCGGTGAGTGGTGCCTCAACCGTTTCAACCCTAGCCGCCTGGGCGCATATTTTATAAGCAATAAAAGCTCCCTGGGAGGTTAAAATTCGATCCCCCGCCTCACAATACACTCGTATCAAAAGATCTATAAGTTCATTGGAGCCATTTCCAAGGGTAATAAATTTCTCTTCCACACCATAGTAACGAGATAACGATTTCTTTGCCTCATAAAATGATGCGTCTGGATATAGATGAACCGACCCCGCCGCCTCGCATATAGCCTTAATGACTCTCTCGCTCGGTCCCAAAGGGTTTTCGTTACTAGCTAGCTTATAAACCTCTTCTAAACCATATTCCCGTTGAGTTTCTTCAATCGGCTTCCCTGGTTTATAGGGAATTAAGTTTCGAATATGAATTGATGGTTCCATTTTTTCTCCAAATCCCTTTTACTTATCTAAAGAGTGAATTACAATTAACAGTCTTGGGGTGAGTAGACAATATGTGGAATGTAACTCTTAGATTAAATAATGCTTTTGCTCACATTGCAGCAAGGCCTGTCGGCAGTTTAGATTCCGAGAGCAAAGAGCTATTTGAAACTTGGTTCCTGCCAAAAAAGCCTCTTCTCAGTTATTTAAAGACCTTTTTAGAAACACACAATATAGATTCGATTCATAAATTTGTCATAAACACTAGGATAGGAGAAAGCCTTCTCGAAAAGGGATTGATGAACCCCTGTGCATTTTTAACCACAGCCGGATTTGAAAACTGGCCTCTGATGAATCTTCCTGTACAAAGTCGCTTTTTTACACTCTACCCAAAAAGAACATCTTCTCCGATTAATCAAGAGCTCATCTTTGGATTAGACGAGGCGACCGACGTGAACGGTAACATCACTGAAAACATTAGTGAACAGTCTATTGAAACTCTCGTAGCCAAATTAAAATTAAATAATGTTGAGGACGTCGCTATAGGCTTTATCCATTCCAATCGAAATAAAGATAACGAGTTTAACTGTGGAAAACTTCTTCAGGAAAAAGGTTTTAATATTTTTCTCAGCTACCATGCCGATATGATAGACAGCGTGAACTATTCAGAACTGAGCCGGTGGTGGTCCGCCATAGTCAATGCCTCTCTACACTCTCCTGTTTTTGAGTATTTAGAAAATATACAAACTGCTCTAGCTAAAAACCTAAAGGGCGATATTTTACAAATTCAAAATAGTCGCTTAGAAAATCAAAGTTACGACTCAAAGAACTATCTCAACACTTGCTTAGCGCATCACGCGCTCTTATCGAAACAATTAAGAAAGTTGGACTTGTTGAATGACCAATCCGTTGTAGTTCATTTTGGAATAGAAGAGTTCGTTGCTTATCAAGATAATAAATCTCCTCGCTGGCTCACAAACCTCGGTGCTATTTTATATCCTCACGACGAAACTCAACTTCTCAAAATTCAACCCACTCAAGTTATTGAAAAAAATATTTGGGGATCAGCCGGATTTAAATTTATTTCTAGAGCCTCTTACTCTGAAACCTTTGCCAAGCAAATTGGTTTCGACCCTGGCCCCATATGCTTGGGAAGAGGAATGAAACCAACCTTCTTAGATTTATTATTTCTAAAGAATAAACTAGAAAGTGTTTCAAAAATTTCAGACCATCTCGTCCCACAAAGAAAAAGAATTGTCTTAGAGAATCTATTAAGCGCTTCAAAAGATGCACAAAAAACAGAAAGCTTCAGTGACCAACAGATTACCGATTGGCTTATGGAACAAGCCGTTCACCAAATCTATCTAGATTTGGTGAAACTGAGCGAATACGGAAAGAAAAAACTCATCTTAACCGGTCCTTTAGCCTCAGCTCTCACTCCAGATTTAAAAAAATATATTGCATTTGAGACCTATGACCTCAGTAGCAAAAGCACATGCCGATATTTTCAAGAATTAATCGCCGAGCATTAAAGAAAGGAAAGCCGTGCATAAACATTTCTTTTTTGATGAATTGCAAACTTTGTTTGAACACACTTTAGAAAACCACCAATGTGGGGCTATTACCGACTCAAATGGTGACCCTATTTATGTGAAATACCAAAATTTGCCAGACATAGGAACCCTCCCTAGATCTGCGCAAATGGCTGTTCAGTATTTGAATCTTAATGATCGAGATCTCGTTCTTACAAACGATCCCTATAGTGGAGGAACTATTCTTTCCACAATGACACTCATCGGCCTTCTTGATTTGTCGAGAATTAACAAATCCTTTCCTAAAGTGATGATCTCGACTCGAATCACTTTTAAACCAGAAATCCAAATTAGCAACACTATTGAAGAAGAGGGGTTAAGAATCCCTCCAACCCCCATTAAACAAAAAAATCAAATCAACGACCCTATACTAGAGGCCATCTCTTCTCACCCTATGGCGCCTCCTACATTCAAACAAACCTTACTCAATGAAGTCGAAAAATTAGAAGAGTCTCTGCATCGACTTTTTACATCGGTCAAAACCTTTCAATTCGATTTTTCAAAATCCACATTATCCGAATACTACGACGCCACTAACGAAATTTTTATTGAATTTTTATCTCAACTCCCGAAGGGAGAAATAAAGAAGAACTTTATTTATGAACATGATTCTAAAGTCCAACTCCTCCTCAATGTAAAAGTGAATCAAGTTATTTTCGACTTTACAGGCACGGGAACCTCTCAATCTATCGGGTTAACAGATACCGCCACTTTTGGTGCCTGCTTAGGAGCTCTTTTAGCTGCCTTTAAGAACCCCTTACCTCTTAACCAAGGAGTCTTTAGAAGTATCCAAGTAATCGCCCCCAAAAAAAGTATGGTCAATACTCAGTATCCCACTCCCACTTATCATGGGATGAGTGACGGAGCTCCTCTTTTAGCAAACTCAGTCATTCAATGCCTTTTAGCTCTCGGCGCAGAAAGTGAAATGGCAGACTCCGGCGTCACCTTATGTTCAATTGATATAGATTTCGGCGAGAGCCATCATTTTTTTGACACCTTAGAAGCCGGAACAGGAGCGTTGAATAAATTTCCTGGGCGCAATGGATTAAATCTCTGGAGGAGAAGTCACTTAGAACCTTCTGTGGAACAAATTGAAAAACGATTTGCTCTTCACATAAAAAGTTTTTCCTATCGACAAAAATCAGGAGGCGCAGGTCTATATGAAGGAGGACAAGGAGTCAGCAAGGTTTATAAACTCCTTGCTCCAGCCAAATTAAAATGGATGATCTCCCAAGATGTCCACGCCCCTGCTGGCGTCGCCGGAGGAAAACATGGCGCCGGTGCACAAATTTATATTCAAAAAAAGGGAAACTTCAAAAATAAAGTCGGTTTGCCTGCGTGCGGATCCTATGATTTAGAAAAAGATGACGTCCTCGTTGTACTCTCTCCAGGCGGAGGAGGTTTTGGAGAAGCCTGATTTTATTGTGCGCCCGAAAGAGTAGCTGGAGAGAGCCTCTAAGTATGAGATCTTCAGCCTATTCTTTGAAGTGAGATGGAGGGTGTATTTCTTTAGTTTTTGGAATCTTCATTCAGTTTTAGTTGGGATTAATGGGAGGAGTTAGATTCCTTTGTAGCCTTGAATAACTCTTCTAGAAAGAGGATCTCTTCTTTTCACAAAATCCTCCCAGTCTTTACTAAGATCTACCTGATGGGTAGTGACTCTTTCTTTAAAGAACTCCCTAAAGCTGAGTACTTTTTTTTCAATTCCAGCCCTTTGTGCAGGAGAGTGTTCATGGGCATGAGGGTCTCTTAATTGTTTTTTATAGAAATAAGGTCTCATATAATTTTTAAAGGCCATAAAGAGCGTAAATTTCTCTACCATGCCGATGGAATGCTTGGCAAAAGAGATGGTTTCTCTCATAAAGGCCGCTGATTTTTGACGAATCTGCATATCAAAGCTATTCACATTGAATAAGGGGTTTTGAAAGTTTCTACTGGCCTTGGAGCTGATCGTTAAGTGAACGATATTTAAGTCTCTTAAATCCCTCTCTATGGCTCTTCTGTATTGAAAGTGCTCATCACTGTAGAGGATCAAGACTTGATCCTTATTTTTCTTCACCAGTCGTTTAAAGAGCTCCTCAGAGCTCTTTCGAATGGCTTTAGGAGGATATTTACCAAATTGTTTCTCTAAGTAGCTTTTAAGCTCCTTTTG
>JAGRAA010000127.1:11458-11798 GCA_020435185.1 Bdellovibrionales bacterium
CTGAAGTTTTCAAGGCCATCGTAGACAATGGGCTCTTGGATTTGGAAGTGTTTAAGATCGAGAGATTGTTTGAGTAAGCACCATCGAGCCAATTTAGAGAGCCTTTGTCGAACAAAGTGCTCACTGTGTCCTAGAAATCGAGCAATCTCTCGATTAGAGGCTCCACAGACGTTTAGTCTAAAGATAAGAGGATCGAGTCCATAGAGTTGCTCTCGGTAGGAGAGTTTAAAGAAGCTATAGGTGAAGTGTTTTTTACAGTGCAGGCATTGATAGCGTTGGTATTGATAGGGAAAGGATTTTTTAAAGCTTATTCCATTTTTCTTATACCATAGACCGATGC
>JAGRAA010000127.1:11854-12006 GCA_020435185.1 Bdellovibrionales bacterium
TAAAGCTCTTTTTAAGGATCGATCCATTTGCATAAACTCAATGGATGCAAACTTGAATCCTTTTTAAGGGCATTTCTATGCTCGTTACACAGAGAAATTTCCGATATTTATTTCTTACTTTCGGACAATTCAGCACCTCCATTGGGCGCACA
>JAGRAA010000128.1 GCA_020435185.1 Bdellovibrionales bacterium
CCTGGATGCTTGGCTAAGACCATTTGGTAATCTGTAAGCGCCTCTCTATATTTGTTTTTAAAAAATTTTTGATTTGCTCTGTTAATAAGTGCGACAGCTTTTAGAGATTTACTGTACTTTCCGCTTATTATGTTTTGCCCAAACTTGTCGGCTTGAACTCCCAATCCCAAAGCATATAGATTTTGAGTAATTTGTTCGAAAACCCTTAGTCTTTGAGTATTATCTACTTTATTAAAAACAGATCTGTAAACTTTGATGGCTTTTTTTCTATCTTCGTTAGAGGACATACACTGTTTACAATTTTTTTCTGTTTCTTCAATAGATTTTAAACGAGCTCTATCTGAATATAAATCTGCGATTCTCAATTCCACAGATACATCTTTATTTACCGATGAGCCTAATTCTAACTTTTCAATCAATAGAGTATGGGTTTCTATATCCATACTATTTACCTGCGCCATAACAGGAAGACTAAAAATGAAAGACAGAATTAAAAGTAACCTCATTTTTGCTCCCCGATAACAGCAAACCGAATGTTTTCAAATCCCGCTTGAGCCGCGATTGCTAACAATGGGTTTATCCTTGAAAAAGATGATTTTTGATCAGCTAAAATAATCAAATTCCCTTGTCTTTGATCTCTCGACTGTTTAAGTTTGCTTGAAAGATCTAGTAAAAATGGTCCAATTTCATTTTCTCTTAAGGAAGTATCATTGATTATATAGGCACCATTTACAATACGAACGTTTACTCCTGAATCTAAACTGTTAGAATAACTTGCCTTGGGAAGACTTATCTGAGAATCAATCTTTAAATCTTGATGACTTTGTTGGGTACTCACCAATAAATAAATAACGATGACGGCGAAAGCATCAACCAAAGAAGTCAACATCAAAGGCGCAGCCAATCTCGTAGCAGACCATTTATTATTAGATCTTGGTCTAACCTGAGCAAACTGATCTAAAAGTGATTCTGTCTGTGATTGTTTTAATATACCAAATTCCACTTTGATCTCCTCATAACGATGGAATCATTCCTACTTCTTTAAAATCTAACTTTTTCAAAACTTCTAAAACCTTGATCACCGATCCATACTCGGTATCTCTATCCGGGCTCACAAAAGCAGTTTTCGCTTCAGAATAAGATTCCTTGATACGTAAAAGAATCCCTTCAAACTCTCTCATATTTTTCAAGCCGTTTTTAAGAGTCGTAGACTTTACCTTCTGACCTTTTCTTTCTACAGAAATAACATAGTCATTTTGTGCATTAATAGATATGTCGATTCGACTAGAGGGTTCCTCTTTCTGTTCTGTCGACTCACCAATCGCCTGTTTAATATTGAAGGATCCTAACGGAATCCAGGCAGCGGTAACCAAAAGAAAACTAATACAAACGGCAAGCAACGAAATCACTGGCAATAGATTAACTTCAAAATTAGTTTCATTTTGATGGTTCACCACTCTCTCCTTATTTAGAATTATCTCTATTTAGTCTTCACACGAACTGAGCGCTGAGGCACAGAATCATACTTAAAACTCAACCAATTAAATGCTTTTAAAGCGGCTTGGTTTAAATCTTCAGAAATTGTATTCGCTCTACTCTGTAAAATCCCAAACATCACCAACGCGGGAATAGCCATAATTAAACCATACGCCGTCGTATTCATGGCTAATGCAATCCCCTTCGTGAGCAAAGTTGCCTTTTCAACTGGATCAACACCACTCACTGAAGAGAATGCCTGAATCAAACCAATTATTGTTCCAAGCAGTCCTAGCAATGTTCCCGTGTTTGCAAGCATAGCCAACAGACCTGTTCGTTTATTAAGTCGGGCATTTTCATAAAGTAAAACTTCATCCATTTGAGACTGAATCTCCTCTCGTCCACCCATTTCTAACGCAGCTTCAGCTCCAGCTTTGAGAACTCTTGAAATTGGAGTTCTATCCGGCATCAATTGAGCTCTTTTAATAACATTCTCTAAGTGACCAGATTTAATATCCAATTCAAATTGCTTAACTATTTGTGAGTTATTAATCTTTCTCGACAAATAGAGCTTCCAAACTCGTTCTGCTACAATCGCTACAGAAAATACTTGCGCCACTAAAATGGCCCACATCCAAATTCCACCTTGTGCAAAGGCAGTTGTGATCAATTCAAAAAGTCCCATACATCCTCGCTTTTAATTAAAACTGTCTAAAATATGATCAAAACTCATACCAAGTCTTAACTTAAACGTAGGTCGTAATGAGGCCTATACGAGTAAAAATTTTTCAGAGAAGGTGACGAAAATTGTATTTGTAGTGGATTCTTCTAACTCCTCTAAACTTTATAAGTTTAATAAAGAAATACTCTATTATCCAAAGTTCTCATTTTGAGAAAAATAGCTTACTTTTTGTATGTCCAGAAAAAATACTCACATCTTTTTTCGGATACAAAACCACTTATTTTTACTTAGTTTTTTCTAATTTAAAAAGATTCAACGTCCGATTAGTCTCTGAGAGAAAATTTATGAAAGAATACAATAAGCTTACTGATCAGTTTGCCCATTTTATTTATACCATGTTCCCCCAGATGATTGTAAAGTCCTCTCCATGGTATTCCTTTTGGCAAGAGAGACAAAAAAGCGAGTTTAAATTTATTGCACAACTCTACTTCCCAATGGTAGCTGTAGCCTATGTCTTACATTATCACTTGGTCGATAAAAGCTTACAGCTACTCCCCCCAGAAAGATGGTTCAATTATCGATATTCAATGGCCAGCCTGGCCCTTCTCGTTTATCTTTTTTATTCTTTTGAGAAAACGAAATCCCTAGTTTACTACAAAGCCCCTGCCGTAATAGCTAGTTTCGTGTTTTGCTACTTCCAAGCTAAAACCATTCTTTGGTATTCAGGTGTTCCATATGTGTATGCATTCGTATTGATTCTTGTTAGCGTTTATATTCTTAGATTAACTCTAATAAACTCTCTGCTTTTTTCGTCAGTCGGATTGGGTCTTGTTTCCTTAAGTTATATTGATGCCGACCTCTCGAACTCAGAGTTAGTCAGTGCTTATATAGTCACCTTAATTGTCGCCATTTTCATTAGATGGGGACAAGCCTCAGAGATAAGACATTTTGTAGCTAATCATGAAGCTATCGAATATCAAAAGAAAATTGTCGAATTAAACGTTGAATTCAATAAGCAAATTAAATCTTTTTTTCCTCAACAAATATTAAAACGGCTAGATACCGAAATGAAAAATAATTCTTCAGATGTAATGACAGCCATGAACCGTGTCCTTGTTCCTAAAAAAAAGTATATCTCTTGTATCTTTAGCGACATCAGAAGCTTTACCAAACAATCTAATAATCTTGATGGGTTTATCAAAAATGGGGTCTTTCCAAATGTAAATCGATGCACTGCCGCGATCGAACGCCATCATGGCATCCCTAAAAAAGTAGGAGATCTTATTTTTTCATATTTCGATTCAGAAAACGCAAGAACCAATCTTCTCAATGCTATTTACGCCTCTATGGAGTTGGTAGATATTAATATTGAATTTAACAAAAGCAATAAAAGCTCGGCACAGATCAAACGCCACGTTTTAGTTTCTTGTGGAAATGCCGTTGTCGGTAACCTTGGAGGGCAAAATTCGGCTTATGAAGTCACCGCTCTAGGGCCCCCCGTAAACTACCTGAGTAGACTAGATGATCTTACCAAGAATCAAGCCATTAGTGATTCAGTAGAAATATCTGATATTATTTTGTCCAATGATACCGTTAAACTACTCGAACAGTTCGATATTATCTTTAATCTCAAAAAAATAGATTTGAGAGATTTAAATCTATCCATTAGAGATTTTGAAGATGAAGTTTTTATTTGGCTCTTGCCCGTAGATAAAGACAACAAAGAAATTTCAACACTACTCTTTCAAGAAACCCATCAAAGAAGAATTCTAGAGGATATAGCATGACACTAGCAAAAAAATTTGATTCTGCGGAAAAAGAACATATCAGTCTTCACTCTCCATTTTTTCCAGAAGAAGTTCGAGAACATGACTTCATCTTTGGGAAACTAACTATCCACAGAGATGAAAAACCAGAAACATTTAAAGCAAAAATATGGCGTATAAGCCCCTTAGGAATCGAATTTACCTTTTTTGACTCAGACATACGTTTAGCTAAAGGAGAGAAAATTGAATTTAATCTTTTTCTTTTTGACAAGAAAATGTCTTATAGTGGTCTAATCTTAGATGAAGAGTTAAAAGACAATCATTACTTTGTTCGCCTCAATCAAGAAAACCTTGCCGATCACATAGGAAAAGATAGGCGCTTAGCCAAAAGATGGGCTGCTTCGGAATTCTTTTATCCCTCTTGCACAACTAAGGACCCTGTAAAATACAATCAATATATTCACTTCAAAGTAAAAAATATGTCTAAGAATGGACTTCAACTTGTAACCAGCTTAAGAAATAAGTTTTTATTTGTGGGTATGGAAATAGAATGCATTCTAAACTTTCCTTTGAGTGCACAATTTAGCTCTAAACTCGAGATTAAGAATGTTTCAATTAAAAATGAAGGGCAGAATCAATATTTACAACTTGGAGTCCGATTTAAAACAAATATTAAACAAATGAGACAATCCATAGCTCAATATTTGTTACAATTTGGGTCTGCTACTAGCTTAACAGCTCTTCTTAAAGAAGGGCTCAACCCCAAAACAATGAACAGCAGTATTTCTTTTAGCTATGTCAAGACTGAAGAAGAATTCAAAGAGGTCCTTTCTTTAAGGCACAGGAATTATTTGTCCAGTAATAAAATTGATAAAACGTTAACTCCTGAAGATATGGCTGACAAATACGATGCTCGATCAAGAATCGTTATTGGAAAATATAGAAACAAAATTGTGGCTAGTTGTCGATTAATTTTTAGCGACAACACCCTTTCTTTAGAACACAGTGAATATATCAATCTGGAAAAAGTTCTCCCTGATTCAAATCAAATCGTGGAAATGATGAGACTCTGTATTGATCCCGACTTTAGAGGGTCTTTGGTAATGCTTGAAATGTTTGAGTTTATGGCTCTAACCATAGTTCATTCTAAACGCAAATGGATTTTAACTTCTGTAACAAAAGACAAAGTAAAACGATATTTAAACATAGGGTTTAAAGACACTGGACTGAATTACTGCCATGAAAAGCTCAACGGTATTGAACATAGAATTCTTATTGGCAACGTAGAAAAAGCCATGCTCGGAGAGGGAGTTTCCCCTCTCTATTGGAATTTAGTTTGGTCAGGAATTTCTAATTATATGGATGGTTATAAAATTTTATCCAGATCAGAAGGCTCGCAACTCAGAATTGCCCTCTATCGACTGCTGGAACCTATGGCGAGACTTATTCGATTTTTTAGAAATTTAAGGCTTGGTAGACATGAATAATTTAATAGCTCTTGTCAACATAGCTGGACTTATTTTAATTATTGAAAATTACCTTTCTTACGCATGGTCTGTCGTAGGCGCTTTTAGAAAAGACCAAGAGCAATCAAAAGCCGATTACAATCTTTTAAAGTTCTCAAATATAACTTTTTGGGTTCTTTCTCTTTATATTATTGCTATTCGATTTGAAACCATTCTTCCAAATCTCTATATGGTTTTTCCTTTTCAGGCCTTAGCTACCCTGGTTTTTTGGAAAACTACGTTATTTACAAAAAAAAATAAACTAAGTCTTGCCTTTAGCAAAGATCTCCCAGAGATGATTTATAAAACCGGTCCTTATTCTTTTTTGAGACATCCATTTTATTTTTCATATCTTCTCTGCTACACATCTGTATCCTTGCTACTTCTAAATCCACTCATTTTTATCTCCT
>JAGRAA010000129.1 GCA_020435185.1 Bdellovibrionales bacterium
AGATGAATAGGGAACTGTTACCTTTCTTGACAGCTGTCTAAGTGATCTACATTGAAACAAGTGAAAGTTGTTTCAGGTTGAGATAATTTGTATGAAATCTCTGATAATACTTAAGTTTAGGTTAGAATAGTCCGTAGAGTAGTGAGATCGAAGTGTATCAAAAAGTAGATCAAATCCGGAACGTTGTCTCTCCTCAAAAAAGAAGTGAGGACTATTGAGTTGGAAAACTCTAAGGAGCTTAAATGACAACATCATTTAACAACAAATTTTTAATGACTATAAGTATTTTAATCTCTCTCCTTTTTGGAGGAGGTGAGGTGTGGGGATTTGAATTTCCGAGTTTTAGCCCTACCCCAGTGAGTCCTACTTGTGAGGGAAGAACGGCGTTTGAACAAAGAAAAAATAGGTATGTGGAAAATGCAGAGCGTTGCGGATCAGTTTCATCGAGTTCGATGAATACGGTACAACAGATGAAGCAGGTTTCTGATTACCAAATTGCAAATAGTGCCCAAGTGTTAAGTAAAGCCATTGGTAGTGATGGTATGGTTAATCCTGTTTCTGATGCCGGAGCCGCAAACCAAAATGCTGGAATTGCAGAGTTAGGAAATAATCAAAAACTTATTCAATCCATTGGGATATACCGCAATCATTGCCAGAGTATTAAAAATTATTTAGATCGAGATCTGTCGAGTCTTCAAAACGCAAATGTGTGCGAATCATTAAATCCTAGCACAGGTCAATATATGACAAAGATACCTTCCGATCAGGCAACGGCAAGTGGCTACGCTGAGCTTAAACAGTTAGTGAGCAAATTTGAATTTGCGGACAATCAGTATGCGTCGGCACAATCCAAAGCTATAGAAAATGGTTATCAAGGTTTTAGTAAGGCTATGGATGGTGGCGATCAGATGGCTTGGGCAAAAAGCATAATGGCTTCTAGTGGTGCTAATCCTTCTGAGGATTCCAAAAAGAGCGATATTCCTTGGGGAACAGTAGCAACAGTGGGTGCGATAGGAGCTGGTCTTGCGTATATGGCGACCTCCTCTGACAGCGGAGATAGTACAAGTAATTCTAGTGCAAAACCCGGATCTGCAGAATACTGTGATACAGGAGTCAATTATAAAGACACTCGTTGCGCTTCACACTTTACGGATAAATGTGAATCCAGCAAATCAAGTTCCGCTTGTAAAAGCTTTACGACCATGTATTGCGGACAAAATGCCGGGTATGGCTCTAACCCAGGATCTGACGAAGACTACTGTCAAAATTATTATATGGAGTTAGAGTGCTCTATTCCAGCCAACCGAGAAACACCTGCCTGTGAACAATTTGCGATGGCTACGGGTACAGATCTGAATAGTCTCTGTCCTTCGAGTGTATCTAAATACTCTTGTGATGCGATAGCAGGTGCTAGAGCCAGTCAAACAGCGTTTGATAGTTTGAAAGACAAGTGTAGTCCGACAGGAGATTATGCAAACGATGCCACTTGCCAATACTTTAGAGATAGTTTTCCTAATGCTTATGCCGATGCCACCGGTGAAAGTACAAACACCACCGATAACGGAACCGTGGTGGTCTATGATCAAGGGTGTAGCTCGGTCAACGGATGTACTTCTGCCGCATCAATAGGTTCGAGTTCGCAGTCAAGTGTTGGGGCTCAGAGCGTAGTCGCTGCAGATGTAGGAAGTTCTTTTGGGAGTACCAATGAGCAAGTGGTCTCTAGCGCCATGAGTGATATTTGTGCTGAAGGAAGAATGTTTGGCTGTATTCAGTAGATCTATTTAGTGATTTGATGTGTGGGAAATTTTGTAGGGGGAATAGAATTAAAACATCTTTTTTTGTTTTCATTTTTTTTACCTTAGCTGGTCAAAAGGCTTTCGCAGAACCACCTTATTGCGCCAGCGAAGGTATGACTGCAGGGCAAGAATATGGTGAGATAGCAAATCTTGCCTCTCAGTGTGAGTCTAAGGTGGCGGCTTCTGCACAGCAGACAGCGGCGGCTGGCCAGGTTTCTGGTGATGCAGTAGCAAATGGAGATGCTCAAAATGCCGAAGCTGTTCGAGGTGGAGGCGGTTTGAACAATGCTGCTAATAAAGAAAATAATACAGGAAATACGGCGGGCTTCTTTGGAAGTGTGAATCAGTATCTTTTTGGAAAAGCAAAAGAAGACATTCAAGAATGCATAGCGGGCCGACAAAAAGTAGATACTTATAGAGCCAAATATGGAAACTCGGTGTGTTCAGGCACCAGGGCTTATTTAAAATCCACCCTTGATCAGGAAAAAATATTTGATGAAGCCATTGGGCATGGTCGGCAAGTGGCAGGAACAGCAGCTCTAGGAGCATTGGCTCTTTATGGAATAAGCCAAACAAAAAAAGACAGTTCTAAAGCCTTAAAAAATGCAGTGAATGATGGCAGTCAAGGCGGGGATGGGTCTACAGATGACGCTGCCGGAGCGGAAAGTACGGGAGAAGAAACAGCATCAAGTGAAGAATTGTCGTCGGGGACTCAAGATGTTACAAATTTGGTAGGGAGTGATTTGGCAGAAGTCATGGATGGAGGAGAATGTAGCGAAGGGAATAGTTATAAAGAGCCTCAGTGTGTGGGTCACTTTGTAAAACGATGTGAAGGATATTTGATGGCTACAGAGTGCCGAGATTTTTCTAATTATTATTGTAGTAATCCCCAGGGGTCGGATAGTGCTTACTGTCGCAGTTATAGCATGGCGAAGTACTGCTCTACGGAAGTGAATAAACCTTAGCAGTATTGCCAAGATTACTTTAAAAGTTATGGCATCAATTCGAATAGTATTTGTGACTCAAAATATTCTGCAAGCTCATGCATGGAAGTTATGGATGCGGCCAACAATGTTCAAGCCTTTCATGGTTTATTGAATGACTGCGGAACAGTGACTAGTCCAAGGGGAGATGCTAATCGTTGTGAGCTTTTTAGGGATAGATATCCCAATGGTGTTGAGAGACAATTGGCTAATGATGGGGGAGTAAATAGCTTGGTGAATGCCCATTTATCCGTGAGCCAGAATAATTATACCGGAAGTGCAGTGATCGGTGGTGGAGGGGTAAATACTCAGAGCCTATCGAGACCTGCTGATGTAAACCCGTCGAACTCTAATAATTTGGCAGTCGTTAATAGCGGGCATATTGAGATCTGTCATTCTGGATTTATGTATAATTGCGCCAATTGATGGTTTGATCTAGAATATCAGTAATTTAGAAAAAGAACCTAAACCCGATATGGGACTCTAAAGGGGTATCGGTGGCTTTGAATTGTTCTGGGGCGTCGGTTTGATGGATAAAGTTGTAAGAGGCAGAGACTTCGGCAAAGAGTTCTGTAAATAAGGCACTTATGCTGTATTCAAGGCCTACGCTTGATCGTAACCCTAATAAAAATTCAGTTAAAGCGCTTTCCGTATTTGTAGCCGTTTGGGGAACTTGTTGGTTCAAGAAGCGAATGCCTATACCCCAGTAGACATCGACTGGGCTCAGAACCTCTTTATACTGTGTAGTAAAATCAGAATGGAGATAAAAGTAATCTTTATCTCCGGTTTCAAAACTTGCAGCGAGATCAATAGAGTTTTTAGAATTAATTCTGAACTTTCCGGTTAAAGAAGTAAAGGTTCCAGCCATTAACCCCAGTCCGAGAAGTTTTTTTGGAGGATTAAAAAACGGTTCATGAGAAGAGGATTTTTTAATTTTTGTAGGTTCTTTTTTTGGGTTTAATTTTAATTTTTTTTTCTTATGCTTTTTTAGAGTAGAGCTAGATTTTTTTGTTTGAGAAACAGATCGCTTTAAAGTCTTTGATTGTGCCTCAGAAGGTAGAGAAGAGAATAAAAAAGCTGTAGTAAGAAGAGTTATAAATGTAAGAAGCCTCATGAATTTAATCTAAATACAAGTCTGGCATTTGACAACTTGATGTGTGAATACTGGTCTTGAGCACAGCGAAAAAGAATTTTAGAAGGATGGGTTTTT
>JAGRAA010000130.1 GCA_020435185.1 Bdellovibrionales bacterium
AAGTTAGTCCCATTTTGCCGAAAAAACTGTGTAGGAAAGTTTATATAATATGAGTGAACAGCGTTTAAGCCCAGGTTCATATATTGGACCATTCAAAATCATTAGCCTCATCGGAAAAGGTGGCATGGGAGAGGTGTATGAGGCTCAAGAAGAGTCTTTAGGCAGAAAGGTTGCGCTGAAAATCATTTCTACGAGTTCGTCAAATAACGAACGAATTCTTAATCAGTTTATATCTGAAGCTAGAGCCTTAGCTCAATTGAATCACAAAAATGTTGTGACCATTTATCGTCTTGGTCAAGATCATGCAGAGGGCGAGTACTATATTGCAATGGAGTTCATAGAGGGGAATACCCTGTCTGATGGTATCAAGGGAAAAAAATATCAATTTAAAGATATGGTTGCGATTATTCGACAGATTATATCTGGATTGAAGGCTGTACATGCGGCTAATATTATTCATAGAGATTTAAAGCCTAAGAATATTATTATTCAAAGTAACAACCAAGTTAAAATTGTGGATTTTGGAGTTGCAGAAGCACTTATGGGAGGAACTGGGAGTGCTGAGGCCGTGGGGACTATAAATTATTTAGCGCCCGAAGTATTAGCGGGGGAGCCATCATCGAGACAATCTGATATTTGGAGTGCTGGAATTATTTTTTACGAGCTATTTACCGGAATGTCACCGTTTAGATCGAATACAGAAGACGGAATTAGAGAAGAGGTAAAGACGTTAAGTTTGATTTGGCCAGTCGGTACAAAAGTGTGGCTTCCTGAAGATCTAAAAAAAGTTGTGATGAGAATGTGTGCTCACGATCTGGCGGAAAGATATCAAACCATAGAAGAGGTTTATGATGATTTGCTTAAAATTTCTAGTGGAAAGAAAATAGATGGAAATACAAAAACTATAAAACCAACAAAAGGTGGTTTGTTTGGATCAAAAAGTTTCAAAACCGAATCACCAAAGTCACAAGTTAAGACCAACCCATTAATCACAAAACCTTCTTCCAATAAAAGAGTAGAAAATAATAAAAAGTTAAAAACTCAAACCGCGGTCACCTCTAATAAATCTTATTTGTTAAATAACAAGAGTATAAAGGGGGGAGAAAATGTCTACGATGAGTTTGAAAAAATTAAAGAGTCCCCGAGATATACAAGTTATATCATTTTGGCCAGCGTTTTAATGGCAACAGTCTTTGGTATAAATTATTTAGGTATAGATATTTTAAAAAAACAAGTTCAAGGATCGGTAAAAAAAATTGCAGGAATTGTTTACTCAAACCTTTCTGACACTCAAGAGGTTGTAAGCAATCCTGAGACCTTGGAAAAACCAGAAGCGCGTGATGATATTCCCAAAGTTAAAGCTGTTATTGCGGTGGACAATATTGTTGTTGAGAAAGCTAAGATATTAAATAAAAAAATTAAATCAATCCTCAATTATGGTCAAATTAACGACATAGAAAACCTTGTTGAGGTTGAAAAGGCCTTACAAAATCCTGTCGAAATTTCTTGGACAGAAGTATCTGGAGCAGACAAATATGAGCTTCACATATCAAAAACAAAGACCTTTGATAGTTCGATCACTTATTTGAGTTTAAAAAATAAGTTTGTTTGGGTGTCGGCTAAACCGGGAAAATATTATTTCAAAGTGAAAGTGATAAAAGATAAACAAGAAAGTGATTTTAGTGAGATTGGAGTTGCTGAACTTTTTATGCAGGCTCCAGCGCTTCAGTCTAAATATTTGGAGACAGTATTTGCGAGTAAGAGAAAAAGTGTTCAAGTAAAAATAGAGTGGCCAGCGTTACCTTATGTCTTTGGGTATAGTATTATTGTTTCGAAAACGAATAATTTTTCTAAAACCTTGGTTAAAGAAAATGTGTCTCAAAATTTTGCTAACCTTCAGGTAAATCCGGATACTAATTATTACATAAAAGTGGCGACAATAGACGCTCAAGGAAAGTTATTAAGTAGCTATAGTGTAGGTTCTTTAGTAAGAGTAAAATTAAATTCTCAACTGGATGCTCCTTTAGGGAATACGCCAAGAAATCTTTCCAGTATTTCGAACAAACCAAGCCCTTTGAATCCATTAGTGCTAACTTGGAAGCCTGTTAGTGGAGCGGAGAGATATGAATTGCAGGTCTCGAAATCAAAAAATTTCAATAATACCATATTGAGTAGTAAAATCGAAACAACGAGTTTCTCTATATCGAACCCTCTACCTAAAGGAAGAGTATTTTGGCGAGTGAGAGCTATAAACGGCAACGTAAGATCTAATTGGTCGAGACCATTTTCGGTAAGTGTTCCATAAAATATTAAAACTTTTAAAAAGGTACGGACACACTTTGGTGTCCGTAGTGCATTAGAAGACTAACGCATGATGGACACCAAAGTGTGTCCGTACCTTTTATTTTAAGCCGCTTTTTTATTAGAATGAGAATTGGTATCTGAAGAAACTCCGGAGAGTTTACCTTTAATGTAATTTACAATAGCCTGTTTGGCTTCCATATTAATTTGTGTGTACATTAGTCCCGCAAAACCATGTTCGTCTATATATCTAACTTCTGCATTTAAATAGATTCTATTCGAGAAATGAGGGCTAATAAACTCACCTTGAACTTCTTCTCCGACTTGAAGACCAAACGCATTTAAAATGCCAAGACCGTTTTCGCTTATGGTTGAAGTCGGGAAAGGAATTTTATCGTTGTTAGATTTGATGAGGAGTTGTCCTTCAATCGAAGCCCTTGGAATTTGTCTGGCATTTATGCCGAGTTCATCGATAATGTCTAAGAAATCAAATAGTGAATTCCAGTTTTTCATGCCTTTAGTCCAAAGAAGAATATTTTTTAGCTGTTCTTTATGTTCAACTAAATGTTCTATGAGAGCTTCTCGGGTATAAGGACCAAATTTTTTTTGGTTAAGTGCAAAATACCAATTTTTTGCGTTCTTAATCTCGTTTATTGAGAGGTCATCATCTACATTGGATATCCATTCAGACAGAAGCTTCCATTCATTGAGGTGTCGGCTCCATATCAAGGAACTTTCTTTTATAAGGTCATTCTTATGCAAGCTTTTAACTTGCTCAGTAGATAAGGGTCCTGTAGTTTCGTCCTCGGACATAATGAACCATTTTGTCATATCCTTT
This sequence comes from Bdellovibrionales bacterium, assembly GCA_020435185.1. Classification (GTDB taxonomy): domain Bacteria; phylum Bdellovibrionota; class Bdellovibrionia; order Bdellovibrionales; family UBA1609; genus JAGRAA01. Next base: position 3,140 of record JAGRAA010000130.1, read on the forward strand.
TTTCGGCACATTACGGCATAAATATTAGTAAATAATAAATTTTACTAAAATTAGTGGTAGCGACAACAGAGTGTGATTTGTGTATAATAAAATTTTAGGAGATCCATGAGCGTCACAAGAAAAATCCTCATTTTGGCTTTTTTTATATTGGTGGTTGTTGAATTGGTGATTTTTATTCCTGAGTCTGTGGACGTTATTAAAGACTATAGTGATTTATCTCAAATCGACCCTTCTGAAGATGTGGAGCAGGATATGAAGGGTGTGCATCTTATTGAGGCTAGTGAAGGCCAAAAGGAATGGGAGCTCTGGGCCGAAAATGCCACGAGCTATAAATCCAAGGCTGAATGGAATCTAAAAGAGATTAGAGTAAAGTTTTTTGGTCAGAAGGGGGTTTTTTATGATGTTTACGGGGAAAACGGAAAAATTACCATGGCCGACAAGAATATCGAAATATTGGGTGAAGTTAAGCTGATTTCTTCGAATGGATATAGGTTTTTTACCAATAAAATTTTATATTCCTCCGAAGGACGTCTCATAGAGGCTCCAAAAATAGTTAAGATGCTTGGTCCAAAGACTAAGGTGAGGGGAGATGAGCTGTCTTTGGTAGGCAATAGAATGAATATTCATATCCAAGAGTCTAGAATGGAAGTTTTGGGTAATATTAGAGCAAATAAGGTTATTGAAAATCGGAGAAAAATAAAAATAAAAAGTGAATTGGCTTTATTTAGTGGTCGTTCTAATGAGGTCATCTTTGAAAAAAACGTCGTGGTAGATGTAAACTCTATTCGAGTGACTGGCCCTAAGGCTCAATTTGTCTACAAACAAGAAACTAGCGAAATAGACTATGTTTCTTTTGACGGTGGGGTTCGTCTGAGTGACAAAAATAAATGGGCGACCTCGCAAAAATTAGAAGCTTTTGTAAGTCAAAATAAGTTTATTTTTAAAGGAAACCCAAGGCTTGTTCAGGGTGCTGACGAGCTGCAAGGCCAGGAAATAGTGTTGATAGACGGAGGAAATCTTGTAAAAGTTGTGAAGGCAAATGCTAATATTGATAAAGAGCGATTACAGGAATCTAAAGAGTAGCATATGAGTTTTTTAAATATTGTCGGGATATCAAAAAGTTTTAAGGCCAGAAAAGTCGTGCGTTCGGTTTCTTTTCAGGTCAAACCAGGTCAAGTTGTCGGTCTACTTGGGCCGAATGGTGCGGGAAAAACTACGAGTTTTTATATGGTTGTTGGGCTGCTGACCCCAGATGAAGGAAGTGTCAGGCTTGATGATGAAGAGATAGGTCACCTTCCTATGTACCAACGAGTGAGGCATGGATTGAGTTATTTGGCTCAGGAGCCAAGTATTTTTAGGCGATTGACGGTTACTGAAAATTTAAAAGTCGCACTAGAAGCTCTCGATCTTAGTGCTTCGGAGAGAAATGAAAGACTTGAACAGCTTCTGGAAGACTTTTCCATCCATCACATTAGAGATAGTTATGGTTATGCGCTTTCAGGTGGGGAGAGGCGTCGTGTGGAGATAGCTCGCTCTATTGCTGGTAGACCAAAGTTCTTACTATTGGATGAACCCTTTGCAGGAATTGACCCCATTGCTGTGGGTGAAATTCAAGATGTTATTCGACAGTTACAAAAAAACGAGATAGGGGTCTTGATTACTGACCATAATGTGCGAGAAACATTGGGAATATGTAATTATGCGTATATACTGAAAGAAGGCCAAATAGAGGTGGAAGGGGATTCAGAGCAAATAGCAAACTCTGAAATAGCAAAGAAGTTTTACCTAGGCGAAAACTTCAGGTTATAGGAGAAATGATGGCAACTCAGCTGAAAATGTCGATGAAGTTAACTCAGTCATTGCGAATGACGCCTCAGCTTCAGCAGGCAATAAAACTTTTGCAACTTTCTCGGTTGGAACTTGAAAATGAAGTTCGTAAAGAATTGATAGAGAATCCGGTTTTAGAAGAATCAATGGACCAGGCTGACTTAGAACCTGGAAAGTCTGAAGAGAGAACGAACCAGTCTGAAGAGGCTTCCATGGCCGGTGAGTTTGATAAGCTGGCCGGAATGGATCAAGACCCAAGAAAACAAGAAGAGTTTGATTGGGACAATTACATGGAAAGCAATTATAAATCCACCACCGGTTCAATGGGTGGAGGAGAAGAGGTTATAAATTATGAAAATATAATCTCTTCGGAACAGACGCTTTCGGATCACTTGACTTGGCAAATGAATATGTCCGGCTTTGATGAAGAAGAAACCTATCTAGGGAGTATTCTTATTAGTTATATTGAGGATGATGGATATATCAAGGTCCCTTTAGAAGAAATCGCGGAATCTGAAGACATTAGTTTAAGTGATTTAGAAGAAACTTTACCTTTAATTCAGGTTTTTGATCCTCCCGGAGTGGGCGCTAGGGATTTAAAAGAGTGTTTGCTTATACAGGCTAAATATTTAGAAGAAGATACGCATGATTTAGTCCATATTATAAATAATCACCTGAAGGATTTAGAAAAAAAGAATTATCGAGCGATTGCAAAAGAGATGAATCTAGAATTAGAAGACGTCATTGAATTGTGTAAGATCATTCTTTCTATGGAGCCTAAGCCGGGCAGAGCGTTTGTCACCAGTGATACAAACTATATTACTCCGGATGTTTATGTTTATAAGGTAGGTGATGAGTATATGGTTTCTCTCAATGAGGATGGCCTACCAAAATTGAGAATTTCTAATTTATATAAAAATTTGCTTAATGAAGAAAAAGATCGAGTTTCAAAAGGTGAAGACGGAAAAAAAGAAGATCAAGCACAAAAGTATATTCAAGAAAAATTGAAATCGGCAGTTTGGTTGATTAAGTCTATTCATCAAAGGCAAAGAACAATCTATAAAGTTACTGAGAGTATAGTTAAACACCAGACTGATTTTTTTGATAAAGGACCCGGGTACATAAAGCCTATGATTTTGAGAGATGTGGCAAATGATATCGGAATGCATGAGTCAACGGTGAGTCGGGTAACTACAAATAAATATGTGAATACACCGCAAGGGATTTTTGAGCTCAAATACTTTTTCAATTCGGGAATAAGTAAAACGGACGGAGACTCTTTAGCGAGTGAATCTGTGAAGTTGAAGATCAAAGATTTAATCGGAGCAGAAGATCCCAAGAAGCCTCTTTCGGATCAAAAAATAGTCGAGTTACTTAAAAAAGATGATATTAAGATTGCTCGACGAACTGTGGCGAAATACAGAGATATGTTAAAGATTTTGCCTTCTTCCAAAAGAAAAAAATACTTTTAAGTATCAATACCTTAAGCAGCAGGTCGGCATCAATTGCTGAAGTAGACCTGTTTCAATTTGAGAATTTGTTAAAGAGGGCTCCACTTAGGTCCAGCTTTGCCGATAAGAATTCTGACGTTAGTAAACGGATTAATATTTCTTAGGAGGCTAAATGAGGCTGGAGTGTCACTTTAAAAGTATCGATTTTTCTCAAAGTTTAGTGGAGTATGCGGAAGAAAGGTTTTCGAAGGTAGAAAAATACGAAATGAAACCTGTATTTATACAAGTGACATTTAGTGCGCAGCGACACAAAAAGACCGCAGAAGTGAATATTCAGGGATTTAATGTTCATTATAAAGCTATTGCTCAAAGTGATGATTTTTATGGAAGCGTCGACAAGGTGTTGCAAAAAATCATTGGACAGATGTCGAAACAGAAAAAGAAGGTTCAGCGGCATAAAAACTTTCAAAAGTCCCATCAGGGTAGAATTGAGCAAATGAATGATCAGCTCGAAGTTCTTCCTAAGGTAAGTTGACCTTAATTTCAATAAATGGATGGAAAGCCTCTCTTTTAAGAGAGGCTTTTTTTTTATTCTTTTGACCCCTTACGGTTAGTTTTGTAATAAGTAACATTTAGACGTTAGAGTTCTAATTTGTTCTAAAAGGTGGATTAGGTTATTTATGTTCTGAAAAGCACATAAGTAAAACATACAACAGATTAAGTTTTAAATGAGGGAAGTATGAAGAACTATTTATTTACAAGTGAGTCGGTTTCTGAAGGGCATCCAGATAAAATGGCAGATCAAATTAGTGACGCTGTCTTGGATGCAATGTTGGCGAAAGATCCTAAGAGTCGGGTCGCTTGTGAAACCATGATTTCTACAGGCTTTGTCACTTTAGCCGGTGAAATTACCACTGAAGCTTATGTGGATATGCCCGGAATTGTTAGAGAAACCATTAAAAATATTGGTTATGATAGCAGTGACAAGGGATTTGATTATCAAACCTGTGCAGTGCTTACTTCAATAGATCAGCAAAGTCCCGATATTGCGATGGGGGTAGATGATCATAGCAGAGAACAAGGTGCTGGCGATCAAGGCATTATGTTTGGTTATGCCATCAATGAAACTCCAGAGTTAATGCCGATGTCCATTGCGTACTCTCATAAATTAGTTAAAGAATTAGCTCAGATTAGAAAAAGCAATAAAGTGAATTGGCTAAGACCAGATAGTAAAAGCCAAGTTACCGTTGAATATGAAGACGGAAAAATTAAAAGAATTGATAGTGTGGTTATTTCAACCCAACACTCTCCGGACATTTCTCTGGATGAGTTAAAATCTTTTATTGTCGAAGAGCTTATTAAAGGTGTTATTCCAAAGAATTTAATTGATGGTTCTACAAAATTCTATGTTAATCCAACCGGTCGTTTTGTGATCGGTGGACCAATGGGAGATTGTGGATTAACAGGTAGAAAAATTATTGTAGACACTTATGGTGGTCATGGAGCACATGGAGGAGGAGCTTTTTCAGGCAAGGATCCTTCTAAGGTAGACCGTTCGGCAGCATATGCTTGTCGTCATGTTGCTAAAAACATTGTGGCAGCAGGATTAGCCGATCGTTGTCTTGTTCAAACGGCTTATGCGATTGGCGTTGCAGACCCTATGAGTTTAATGATTGAAGATTATGGAACAAGCAAAGTGAATAACGAGGTCTTGGTTAAAGCCGTAAAAGAGATTTGGTCTTTAAAGCCTGCGGACATTGTTAAAAACTTTGATCTCTTAAAGCCTAGATACAGCAAAACGGCAGCTTACGGGCATTTTGGAAGAGAAGAGGCTGAGTTTACTTGGGAGAAAACAGATAAAGTGGAAGCCCTAAAAGACGTAGTGAAAACATTGTCTTAACTCTGTAAAAGAACAAATATATTGCAACCTATGGCACTTTAGACTAACTATTTGTCATGGCTAGAAAAATCACAACAACGGTGTATATCACAGAGGCCCAGCAGATGATTTTAAAGGAGTTAAATCGTCGAACAAAAGTGCCTGTGGCTGAATTTATTCGTCAAGGGATTGATCTGGTTTTTGAAAGATATGAAGAGTTTATTCCTGGGCAATTAGAATTGAAAGATCTTCCCTTTGGATCGTCTCCAGAGGGATCTCAAAATATTGCTATCTCAAACGATACGTTAGATACAATGCTTATTAATGAAAATATAAAGGGTGTAACGGCCAAATAGATGCAACCGGAGTTTATCAGAAATTTTTCAATTATAGCTCATATTGATCATGGCAAATCTACATTGGCAGATGGACTACTTTCCTTTACGGGTGCAGTTACTGAACGAGAAGCAAAAGAGCAGTTGTTAGATAATATGGAGCTTGAGCGCGAGCGCGGAATCACCATTAAGGCACAGACTGTACGTCTGAATTACAAAGCTAAAGATGGGAATATATATCAGCTAAATTTAATTGATACCCCCGGACATGTAGACTTTAACTATGAAGTTTCTCGTTCGTTAGCCGCATGTGAAGGGGCCCTTTTGGTAGTGGATGCTGCTCAAGGTGTGGAAGCGCAGACGTTGGCCAACGTATATTTGGCTTTGGAAGCTGATCTAGAAATTATTCCTGTCTTGAATAAGATCGATCTGCCAGCGGCTGATATTGAAGGAGTAAAGCAGCAAATTGAAGACAGTATCGGTCTTGATGCTTCTGAAGCGATTGGAGCGAGTGCCAAAGAAAAGATTGGAATCGAAGAGATTTTAGAGGCTGTGGTAAAAAAAATACCAGCGCCAAAGGCTGATCGATCTAAACCTTTGAGAGCATTAATTTTTGATTCTTGGTTTGATAGCTATCAAGGCATTGTGATTTTAGTGAGAGTTGTCGATGGAGAGGTACGGCTAAAAGATAGAATTAAATTTTTAGACACCAATAGAGACTACGAAGTGTTGAAATTGGGCGTTTTTTCTCCCCAGCCGAAAAACTTAGAAAGTCTTTCTGCAGGAGAAGTTGGATTTTTAGTTTGTGGAGTAAAAGATATTCGCGATGTTCGAGTGGGCGACACGATAACTTCTTATAAAAGTTCCAATATACAGGCTTTAGCTGGATTTAAAAAAGTAAAGCCAATGGTTTTTTCTGGTATTTATCCAATTGATGCTAATGACTATGAAGATTTAAAAGAGGCGTTGGCGAAGCTTTCGTTGAATGATTCTAGTTTGCATTACGAAGTAGAGAGCTCTGCTGCGTTGGGATTTGGATTGAGATGTGGGTTTTTAGGCCTGTTGCATATGGAGATCATTCAAGAAAGACTTGAGAGAGAGTTTGACTTGAACTTAATCACTACGGCCCCTACTGTGGTGTATCGGGTCTTTACCACTGACGGTGAAATGAAGGAAATTGAAAATCCTGTGGATATGCCGGATCCTGGCCGAATAGATAAAATAGAAGAACCTATCGTCAAAATGTCTATTCACACTCCCTCTGAATACATTGGAAAGATTTTGAAGCTTTGTGAAGATAAACGAGGCGTACAGAATAAAATGGAATATGTCACAGACACGAAGGTCATTATTGAGTATCATCTTCCTTTAAACGAGATGGTTTTGGATTTTTATGATCGTTTGAAGTCTATATCCAAAGGTTATGCCTCTATGGAGTATGATATAGACGGTTATCAGGAGTCCGATCTTGTGAAAATGGATGTTTTGTTAAATGCTGAGCCGGTAGACGCGCTATCGGTAATAGTACATAGATCTAAGTCACAGTGGAGAGGGCGTCAGTTGACGAAAAAATTGAAAGAGCTCATTCCAAGACAACAGTTCCAAATCGCCATTCAGGCCGCGATCGGAGCCAAGGTCATCGCTCGAGAAACCCTTGGGGCTTTGAGAAAAGATGTCACCGCTAAATGTTATGGCGGAGATATTACAAGAAAAAGAAAACTATTAGAAAAACAAAAAGAAGGTAAGAAGCGTATGAAACAAGTGGGGTCTGTAGAAGTTCCTCAAGACGCATTCTTGGCTATATTAAAGGTGGAGGACTAAGTGAGTAAATTGACCTCGAAGGAATTTTGGACAGAAGGAGCCGGATCTTTTTTGGTGGCTATTGCCATAGCGTTATTTATTAGGTGGGCTCTTTTAGAAGCTTATGTGATTCCGTCGGGGAGTATGTTGCCGTCTTTGCTTATTAATGATCATATTTTTGTAAATAAATCTATTTATGGATTGAGGTTTCCTTTCACTGAAGAATGGATGGTTAAGTTTGCCGAGCCAAAGAGAGGCGAAGTGATTGTTTTCAAATACCCAGAAAACATTAGTATGTTTTATATTAAAAGAGTTGT
>JAGRAA010000131.1 GCA_020435185.1 Bdellovibrionales bacterium
CCCTCACGCCTCGAAAAGTTTTGTCCCTTTAATGAGTTGCTCTTCCCGGTTTATAGTGGGAAGCATAAGGTCAAAATAATAAAAAAGGAATCATCTAAATCTCAATAATTTTAAGATCTTAGTTACTACACAAAACATCTTAAAAGGAGAAATAGATGATTCCAACTCATCAACGAATAGCACATTTTTTAATCTCAAACGAATTAAAAATTACAGATCATTGGTTTATTGGACGTTTTCAAACAGGTATTCATTTAGAAAAGACTTCTGAATTTGAAGTTTGCCCTAAATGTGCTTCAAAGAGTTTTTCGGTCCATGGTCGTCGGACAGTATTAGTTAAGGATTCTCCTATTAGAGGAAATGGAAATTTATTAAAAATAAAAAAAAGAAGATTTAGATGTCCCAAATGCAAATCAGTTTTTACTGAACCCGTAGATCTTGTTCAAAAAGGCTATAGAACAACCAGACGGTATCGCAGAGGTTTGTTCTGGGCCTGTAATAATTTATTAGATCTAAAACGTGTGAGAAAGGCCTATCGTTGCTCTAATTGGCTTGTCTATAAAGTCTTTTATGAACATCTTGAACTCAAGCATAGGACCATTAAAAACGACCCCTGGCCAAAGACAATAGGTATAGATGAACACTCCTTTAAACGCAATAAGCTAGGGCATTACAGAGAGTTTGCGACAGTGGTGGTGGATTATAATAATAAAAGAATCAAAGAGCTTGTTCATGGTAAATCACAAGCCAATTTAGAGGCTCAGCTCAGTCATATTAAGGGAAAAGAAAATGTCAAAAATGTCGTGTTAGATCTTTGTGATCCATTTAAAAATTATGCTCGTAAGTCATTTCCAAGAGCAAAGATCATCGCAGATAAGTTTCATGTACTCAGGCTTTTAAACCCCTCTATTAATAAAAGAAGAAAAGAAATAACAGGAGATCGCAGGGCAAACCCTGTACGAAAACTACTTCTAAAAAATGGCTTTAAGCTTGAGTATTTTGAAAGAAGAGCCCTGTGGAGATGGTTAGAGTTACATCCCACACTAAAGGAAGTGTATTTTTATAAAGAAGCCCTCCATAAACTTTACCGTACAAGAGGCTATCAAAAAGCCTCTAAAGCGTTAACAAAACTCACTGATAAAATGGCTGAATCAAAGCTGCCAGAAATAAAAACATTAAGAAAAACACTGATGAAATGGAGAAATGAAATTTTGAATTATTTTATAAATAAAATAACTAACGCTAGAACAGAAGGATTTAATAATCTCGCAAAGCTTTACCAGAGGCGGGCTTTCGGATATAAGAACTTTGAAAATTATAGACTAAGGCTCTTAAATGCCGGGATTTAAAGGATTTTAGACGCACTTCCACCATCTACCGAGTAGAACCGTAGAACCCAATATATGACGTGTGTTGTACTACGGCGTATCTGCGGCGAAGGTCTAGTAAGTTATTGTAATTGCTCAAAAGTGGCGTTCCCTACGGGAGTCGAACCCGTGTCTTCGCCGTGAAAGGGCGATGTCCTGGGCCTCTAGACGAAGGGAACAGGAAATGAAAAAAATTTCAAAAATGGTGACCCGTCATGGACTCGAACCATGGACCCTCTCCTTAAAAGGGAGATG
>JAGRAA010000132.1 GCA_020435185.1 Bdellovibrionales bacterium
TCGGAGAGACTCCCCTTAAGCTGCTGATTGATACTGAATGCGAAGATTTTGAGAGAGTCCTACAAACAAATTTACTGGGGCCATTTCGCTTAACCAAGGCTCTTTTGCCGAGCATGTTACTAAAAGGTCAAGGACTGATCGTTAATATTTCTAGCGACGCTGCAATCAACCCTTATCCTACCTGGGGCTCCTATGCGACCTCTAAAGCCGCGATCGACCATCTTTCACGAGTATTTAATGAGGAGTTTAAAGATAAAGGCATAAAATTCATGTCGATTGATCCGGGAGATATGAATACCCCTATGCACTTTGATGCGATCCCCGATGCTGACCCAAATCAACTTCGTGATCCTAAGGAGTCTGCTCAAAAAATCATTACTCTTATTGAGAACGAAGATTTTCTACCGGTAAGGAGGGTTCTATGAAAGCCGCAACAACTTCAAAACGACTGAAAGATAAAACAAAGCTTTTAGTACTCAATGAAGGAGACTCTGTCGAGCACACTACGGTAGATAATTTTGTTAACTTACTTTCCGCCGGAGATCTAATCATAATAAATAGATCGGCCACACTACCATCAAGTTTTAATGGCAAATTAGATAGAACGGCAGAACTTATGGAGATTCGATTGGCCGCTTTCCAGGGGGCGAATCCTAGCGATCTCTCTCTTTGGCAAGCCTTTCTATTTGGTGAAGGAAACTGGCGTATACCCACTGAACACCGCAAAAATCCACCGGATGTACATATTGGCGATACCATTACCATCGGAGCAGATTTATCCTTGAAAATTGTTGAGTGCAAACTATCAAGACTTATAAGTGTGAAGTTTATGAGCTCTGACCTGCTTCACAATTTATATAAATATGGTAAACCTATTCAATACTCTTACTTAAACGAAGAGCTTAAGATATGGGATCAGCAGACCATATTTTCTGGACCACCTCTATCTGTTGAGCCCCCTAGTGCCTCATTCCCTTTAACCTGGGAGCTGATTTTTGCCTTACAAGGAAAAGGAGTTCAAATCGCAGATTTACTTCACGAAGCGGGTATTTCTAGTACAGGTCAAGACTCCTTAGATCAACTTCTGCCTCTAACCGAATGGTACGATATCCCTTTACGGACAGTTGAAAAATTTAATCGAGCAAAGAAATCTAAAAAAAGAATTGTCGCTCTTGGAACCTCCGTATTGAGGGCTCTAGAGTCAGCATGGGACAGAAGAGCACTAAGAGCTGGAGCCGCGCTTACAAGTCTAAAAATTACACCTGAATACAAAATTAAAACTGTCGACTCTCTTGTGACGGGTATGCATGAAAAAGGTACCAGTCATATGAATATCTTAGACTCGATTTGCCCAATTAGCCAGGTCGAGCGTGGCTATAAAGAGGCAAATGCACTTGGTTATAAAAGCCATGAGTATGGTGACCTTACTTTTTTAAATGGTAAAAGATGATCATCTAAAAGCGAAGGGGCAGATTTTACACTATCCCCGTAGCAATTCAAAACAATGAAGGTCATGATATTAATGAGCTGTTAATGAACGTTGCACCACAATTATAAAATAGTGAAAATTACTTCCACTTTTTACAAACAAACTCGCTTTCAGACACGGTGTTAACTTCAAAATCAGGTGCTTCAAACTTTCTCATATTACCGGCAACAGACGCTTTATATACAAAGCTTCTATCAGCTAGTAAAAATGGCTTAACATAAATTCTAATATAATTAATATTACCTTCTGGAGATTCACTATAAACAGCAAAATATCCTTGGATTAAGGTATTATCATAACCCTTCTCACTATGAACGATAACATCATAAGGTTGGTTCAACGCCGAACAATCCTCTACAGAAGAACCTGGATGAGAACAAACTTGATTAAGTCGAAGATTTATGTCAATCACTCCGCCAAGGCTGTTGAAATCATAACAGGTGTACCCCTCTGGATTTGTTGCAAACGAAGATGTACTATATAGCAGCCCCAAGAATATAACTAAAACTTTCATATTTTCCCCTTTATTTAGAATTTGAAAACTTTAGCCCTATCTTATAAGTGATGTCCATCAAGATTTAATAGACGAAGGTTAAAATTCTTAACCTTCGTATCCTCACTTGAAATCATAAAATTTTTCAAGTACTTAAAAATATACCTTTTTTCTTTGTTAAAACCACGAAAGGAACCCCGTGAAAAAATTGAATGAGTGGAACATACAAGACAACTTCTGCATTGCAGAAGTAGATGAGTTCCCGAATGAGCTCTACCGCACCCAACTTAATGAAAATTTAATGAACGAATACCCTATGCTACCTTGGCGTTCACAATTGGACGACATTGAAACTGAAAAAGTTAAAAAACTAAAAGAAAAAGTAAAAGACAAATATGAACTGCGACTGGCCTTGTTAAATGAAGAAGAACTCGTTGGTTGGACGTATGGTTGGCAAGAAGTTTTCGATCACACTAGTTTTTTTATGGGCGCCTCAATGGTTTTACCAAAGCTGAGAAGGCAAGGGCTTTATAGCAAGCTGGTAGAAAAAGTCTTAGAGATTACAAAAGAGCTTGGATTCCAATCCGTATGGTCTTCCCATATCATGACAAATAACCCTGTCATTATAGCAAAATTACGTTTGGGTTTTACTATCACAGGATTTGAATCCAACGTAAATTATGGAAACTTAGTTAAACTGACATATCATCACAGTGAGTTACGAAAGAAGGCGACAAAATTTCGGGCCGGAGCCGTTAAAGAGAGTGAGGTTTTGAAACTTTTATTGCAGAGCTAGGCTTAACGGGACAAAGTAAAAGCTAGCCAGAATAGAAAAGATCAAAACCTACCCCTGAACTTTAAGAAAGTTTTAATATGAAAGAACATCGTCTCCCATTAAAAGATGTCAAAAATTTTGGACCTGTTACACTGGCTGAATTTGAAGCAATGGGGATCTTCTATCTCGATGAAATTGAAACTCTCGGATTCGAAGACACGTGTAGAAAATGGGTAGAGAATTTTCCTGATAGGCTCAATGCAAACGCTTTCTTGGGTATTGCCTGTGCCATCGACAGAACAATTTGGACCAAGGCAACTTCTACTCAAAGAGCTTTGGCACACAACCTGGTAGAAGAACTAAGAAATGAACTTGGGTTAAAACCTAGAAAACTAAAGAAAAGATCAACTCAGAAGGGTAAAAGATGACAGACTTAAAAAGCTCGAAAAGAATGAAAATCCATTCTTTAGGTCGTCGTACAGATTTTATTTTTGCCAGATTTTTAGGGTCGGTCGAATATAAAGGTAATCATGTTTTAGTAAAAACTCCCAGTAACCCAGATTACCATTGGGGTAACTACATTATTTTCAATCGAGCTCCTAAAGTCGGCGACTTGACCGAATGGAAAGCCCTTTTTAACAAAGAGTTTAGTTATTATTCAGAGCCACACCACTATGTTTTCACCTGGGATACAGAAAAAGATGATAAAGGAGAGTTTCAAGAGTTTTTAGAGCAAGGATTTGAGTTTGACCCCGCCATCGTCTTAACAACTCAGACTCTTAGAGAGCCTCCCTTTATCAACAAGGATATTTCTATTAAAAAAATCGAGTCTGAATTAGAATGGAATAAAGTTATAAAATTACAAGTTCTTTGTGCAGATGAAAAGTTTCTAAATAACAAATACGAAGTCTTTAAAAGAAATCAAATAAATCAGTATAGAAGGATGTCTGAAGCAGGAATGGGAAACTGGTTTGGAGCTTTTCTTGGCAACAAGTTAGTCGGTGACCTCGGGATTTTCTATGAGAATGAAATAGCCAGATTCCAAAACGTAGAAACCCACCCGGACTTCAGAAAGCGCGGTATTTGCGGAACCCTTGTTTATGGTGCCGGTAACATTGCCTTTAATGAATTTGAAGTAGAGACTTTAGTGATGGAAGCTGACCCAGAATATCACGCCGCCAGAATCTATGAATCTGTTGGGTTTAATCAAACTGAGATCAACTATGCACTCAGTTGGTGGCAAAAAAACAGAGATTAAACCATGAGTATGGTGACCTTACTTTTCTAAATCGCAACAAGACAAAGAGAGAATAGGTTTTACTGGTAGAGCACACAATCCAGAGAAAATCCGACTAATTCTTCTTCTTTTGATGACGCCACGATACTTCGAGATTTGCCAAGAAACTCAATTACTAATTCCTTGAGTTTTTCAAAATCTTCTCGACTCATGCTGTATACAGCAGAATAAGTGACATTTTCATCTGGGCGCTCAGAAGCCTCTTGCAAATTCTTGTCACGCCAATTGCGATGATTAACAAAAGTCATAAAATGATTCTTAGGCAGGTGAATTTCTGCTTGTATAACTATCCACTGCTCGCCCTTATTTTTTACAAGTCCCATGGATTTTAATCTATTGAGATAGAGTTCCACTTCAACGGGTTGTAGTTCTAATTTTCGTGAAATCGCAGCGACAGTTTGAAAATCAGGGATTGTACAGAGAATGTGAATCGCCCCGAACTTCCAAGTAGAGTAATACTCCGATAATCCAGCATCACTAGAGGTTGTCCGCAACCTTTGAGATAAATTTTCTCCCTCTTTTTTTAAAACACGCATACGATCTTTATAAAATCTTTTTAGCGTCAAAGTCGCTGCTCTCGCTTCTCCAACCATACTGTAAAAAAACTCAATCTCACTGGGATTCAATCTTAAAAAATGAGCTATCCCTATGGCATGATCCAAAGTCAGGTGAACATGACTATTGAGAACTTGAGAAATAAAGGATCGCTGGCACCCGGCGGCATCTGCGATAGCGGCCTTCCGTCCTCTCCCTTTAGATTTATCAATAATATCAGCAAGGTACTCTTTGTAATCACTGTAAGAATAAGGGCTCATAATTAATAATCCATAAATTATTTAGTTAATAGTTCATAAACAACATATTGAGAAGTTGCAAGAAATTTGAGATATCTGATATCGAATGAGGTGCACCTCTAAACCTTACAACCTTAGAGGGGGGATAAAATGAAAAATATATTAGTATTACTCGTTAGTTATTTAACTGTTATAACCGCTACAGCCGCTGGAGGTATTTCAAGCGGAGGTGGTGAATCCTATTTGGATGACGATGAGATCCAAGCATGGTTTGCCAATCCACCACAAAAAATTGATGCCTGCATAAACATTGCAGATGACTTTGGCTTGTCGTCGACAAAAGCAGAATCCTTAATAAAGAAATCGATTGAGATTTGGCAACGGTACTTCAAAGACAAAGATGTTTATGGTTGGCACCCCAATTTAGGTTTTTCAAAAGATTTTGACTTTAGATCTCAATGCCAAGGTAACGAAAGCCTTACCATATACCTTGGGATATCAACCATAGAAATAGAAAATGAAAAGGCAAAGATGAATCTGCCCGTGGCAATAGCAAAACAACAAAGCTATGATACAAACAAACATTGGGGAAAAGGATTTATCTGGGTTGCTCAAGCCAACCTCTATGATAACAATGGCTATTCCTACCCCAAGTGGGATGAAGAAGAGCGGTTTGTTGCCATCATGTTACACGAGTTAGGCCATGTGTTTGGTACACCTCACGTTGAGGGAACAATCATGACAAAGAGAATTGTTTCACTAATTCGCCAAAACATAATTGATTACAGAATGCCTCAAGTGCTTCAGTCGGTTGACCATAATAGAGAGCTCTTTCCTTGCAAAGATTGCCCTTGGTCTCTCAGAAACGAGATTAAAGTTTACCAAGATTCTCAAGCAATAGATGGTCTTACTCCTGAAGGGCAAATTTACAAAAAATTACTGGGGAAAATTCCTGATGACTTCTACAACTGGAAAGTGTCCTTAACTTGGACCGGAAAAACAGAGCAATACCTCTTGGTGTTTCACCCTAAAGCAACATCAGAACAACCTATAGAATTTGTTGTGAATATGAGGAACGTCCGTAAAGTGAATGGCAGTCAGGTTTTTAAATATCAGTTTGGTTGGGAAATAAATTATGGTCATATAGCCTATGGTTTTATCAATGCCAACGACAATAATATTCCCGTAATGATTGAATACAACCTGCCACAGGAAAATTTAGTTCTAACAAGTCCCATGGCGGATAGAGTAAGAGTCCTAGCCTTTGCCGATTCAGAATTAGCAGAGATCGCCAGCTTCTCTGAATTTGGCCCTCTTAACCTAAAAGAATAACTTTCTTGTTCAATAAGAACCTGCTTGCGGGGTGCTTTTAAGCATCCCTTTTATCTTGCCAGAAACAAATATGGCTTTGAATATTCATGCTAAAATCAGCTATTTCTAATTGCCTTGAAATTGTAACCTTCTGGAGAACTCTTCCATGATTCGGCTGTATAAATCTTCACCCAGAAAGGCATCTTCAACCCCAGCGTCGATATTGGGATTGTCATTCACTTCAATAATATAGGGAAGTCCGTCTTTTTCCTTTATATCAACACCATAAATTCCATCACCAATTTTAGAAGTGGCATTGATCGCCGCTCTAACGATTTTTTTGGGGGCCTTATGCACGCCAATTCCCGTTGATTCTCCGTATTTGGTTTTATTACCTTTATGGTCATAAATCTGCCAATGGTCCTTAGACATAAAATACTGACAGACATAAATGGCTTTTTTATTAAGAATCCCTACCCGCCAGTCGTAAGGTGTGTACATAAACTCTTGCGCGATGATGAGCTCTGATTTGCGAAAAAGATCATGGCAAACCTTTTTTAACTCAGTCTCATCCTTGGCCAAGAAAACACCCTTTGAAAAAGAACCATCAGGAATTTTTAACACTATAGGAAAACCTAAATTCTCAATGACTTCCTCTTCCTGTCTGAGTTTGGCATGCATAAAATAGGTTTTAGGCGTGCTCACTTTTGAAGCCATCAAAGCTTCGTGTAGAAAAACTTTATTAGTACACCGTAAAATAGAGGTCGGATCATCCAACACGACCAAGCCTTCACTCTCAGCTTTACGTGAAAAAGTGTAAGTAAAGTGGTTGGTTGAAGTGGTCGCTCTAATAAAAAGGGCATCATACTCAGCCAGCCTTGGTAAATCTTTACGATAAATGGGTTCGGCAAGGATATCGTAGTACTTGGCGGCACTGATAAATTTCTTAATGGCTTTATTATTTGAGGGCGGAAGTTTTTCTTCGGGGTTAACCAAAATAGCTAAGTCATACCTGTATTTTTTCTTGGTTTTTGTTTTACGCCATAAACGTTTATTGAAATTTTCTAAACTACTGGCAAACAGATCTTCTTCTTCAGCAACTAAGTCGTTCAATGGAATCGGCTTTATAGATCGAATTCTTTGAGTTTCTTTTTTGTCAAACTGAACACGTAAAATAGGAAAGGGAAATAATTCAAAAATCTTCATGGCAAGCTCAGCAAATTTAGGATCAATCACTTGACCAAAACAAATCAGAAGTGAAAATCCCCCTTCTTCAACTTGACTCTGTTTTTTATCAAGGACTTCATCGAGACTGCTGGTATGCAACAAAAAAAGAGATTTATCGCTCAAATCATTAATCGCTTTAAGACTAGGGATCACCTTATGGCCTCTCGCCTCGGCCAGAAGTGACGTATAATAGCCATTTGAAAGGTATTTAAAATTACGACACAGATTAATAATATGAATCTGGGAATCTGTTTTTTTTTCTAATTTTAAATAATCTGAAAAAGTTAAAATTGTTGAAGAAGGATAGTATGGCTCCCAGTCACTTTCTTCA
>JAGRAA010000133.1 GCA_020435185.1 Bdellovibrionales bacterium
TAGCCACTAATTCAGGATCATCTAAATAATGTTGCATCAGAGTTTGATAGTATCTTTGTCGATCTATCATATTGTTTATTGCCATGTAGAAAAGATAACGAATGGCGGAGTAATGAGGAAGGGTTCTTGCAGAATCTTCTATGCGGTTAAATACCCAGTCAAAAAGTTCTTCTATAATTCTTAGTTTGTAGAAGTATTTTGAGTTAGAAGGAGCTGCGAGAAGATTAGGTTTTAAAGGAATTTTTTGAACCTGTTCGTCGAAGTCTTTGGCCAGAGCTTGTACATCGGGATCATCTAAAAGTTTTAAAAATTGCTCTCCCTTAGAAGTTTCTCCGTGTTTGCTTTGAATGTTGTATTTTTTTAAATTTAATAAGTTGATTTCTTGTTGGTTAAAGAGTTCGGTTTCTTCAGGGTGATCTTTGATATACTCCATATAGTCTTTAACTTCTTGTTTCATATACTGAATGTATTGAATCATAGAGAATCTGGATTTCTCTTGAGTATAAATGTACTCAATTTCATTGGTGCTTTTAATTCTCGAGACCTCAAATAATTTCAGAAAAGAATCTGATTTGGTTTGAGCCCAAATCGATGTTGAGAATATAAGAATGAGAATTCCTAAAGCTAGTTTCATGCTGTCCCCTTTGATGTGTTTTGCTTTAGTTTAACTTATCTGCCTATAAATGTTGTCTTTGAAAACGAGAGAACTAGCCTACTAAACTTAATCTATATAGATATTAGTACTTAGGGAGAGGGGTGTAGTTTTTGCGAGGATTCGATCAATATTACTTTAGTCTAAAACAACTATGATCTTAATATTTTTTAATAAATTTTCGTAATAGGTTTTGTTCAATATCGGCTACTTCAGAGTTTTTAATGGCCATTTTGAGTATAATCTCAATCTCACCTTCTTCGTTCAGCATAACTTTAGTTCGAGGATTGAGACTTGGAATATCTAACCCCTCAGATTGGCTAAATTTCATCATAGTTTTTTTGGCCTCTTCTGAATAATTTTTTGAAACTTCGTTGGCCCAATTTAACAAATCATTTTCTATAGATTCTAATTTTTTTTTCTCAATCACTGGAAATTTAAAAATATGGATAGAGTAGCCGTTAAAGAAAGATTCATTTTTCAAAACCTTATTCAACATAAGAGAGTTAGGAATGGTTAAAATTCTTCCGGTGGTTTGTTGTGAATTGGCTTCGGGACCAATCTCTAAAACCTTTGTGGTGGTCAATTTTTTTTGAATCACAAAGCCTCTGGTTCCGTCAATTTCAATTCTATCACCATGTTTAAATTGTTCTGACATTCTAATGAGTATCCCACCAGTGATACACATGATAATTTCTTTGGTGGCCAGTACGAGAGCAGCAGCCACTGCGACTAAAGATACGAGGATGGGTTGTAGATCAGAAAACCATACTAAGGCCACAACCACAAAAAATGCAATTCTTAAATAATTGGATATATTATCTTGAAGGTTATGTTTTTCTAGTCGTGTTAAGTTTTTTGTACGCTTTATTCTCCGCTTAATACTCCATTGAATAAAAAGAAAAATAAGAACCCATCCCACGGAAAGTGTGATTTTATAGAACTGAGGATCATTTTTTAGACTATTGAAAAGCTCCAACAATTTAGTAACTCCTAAATTAAAATTCTAATACTAAATTCCTAAGATATAGCCAAATATTAGTGGTGCGACTATGCTGGCATCAGACTCCACAATATATTTAGGAGTGGATTCAAGCAATTTGCCCCAAGTTATTTTCTCGTTGGGGACTGCTCCCGAATAGGATCCGTAGCTTGTTGTGGAATCTGAAATTTGACAAAAGTAAGACCAGCAAGGAATGTCTTTTTCGTTTAAGTCTTGAGAAAGCATAGGGACGACACAAATTGGAAAGTCTCCAGCTATCCCTCCTCCAATTTGAAAAAAACCTATTCCTCCTCCATTGGCATTTTCTTTGTACCATTGAGCCAACCATACCATATATTCTACGCCACTTTTCATGATGCTTGGAGAGAGCTCTCCTGAGTAGCAGTAACTAGCAAATATGTTTCCGGTGGTGGAATCCTCCCAGCCGGGTACAATAATAGGAATATTTTTTTCGGCAGCGGCAAGCATCCAGGAATTTTTTGCGTCTGTCTCATAGTGAGTTTCGAGCTCGCCACTTTTTAACATTCGGTACATGAATTCATGGGGAAAGAGTCTTTCCCCTTTATTTTGAACATCTTTCCAGTGTTCTATCAGATGGCGTTGTAATTTTCTAAAGGCCTCTTCTTCTGGAATACAAGTGTCTGTGACGCGATTAAATCCTTCTTCTAGTAAAGCCATTTCGTCTTGAGGAGAAAGATCGCGATAATGAGGAACTCTTTTATAAGAATTATGAGCGACTAAGTTCATAATGTCTTCTTCAAGATTAGCTCCAGTGCAAGAAATAATATGGACTTTATCTTGCCGAATCATTTCAGCGAGAGAGATACCCAGTTCGGCGGTAGACATGGCTCCGGCTAAAGTAATCATCATTTTTCCATCTTTATTGAGATGGGCTTTATACCCTTTTGCAGCATCTACCAAAGAAGCGGCGTTAAAGTGTCTAAAGTTGTCTTCTAAAAAACTGGAAAGGCTCGTGTAACTCTTCATTCAAGGTCCTCCTCTTTCTTTTGACGCATAAAATTTGCTGCACGTAATTTTTACTCTGTCAGATTGAAGTGAAAGAGATTTATAATTTTTCTGCCAAAAGTGGTACTAAAATTAGCACTTTGTAACACTTTTTTTTATCATTCTGTCACTTTTTTAACATACATCGACTTGAGCTGCATGGGGCCTATTCCCTTGATTTTACAATCAATGTCGTGATCGCCATCGACCAGTCGGATATTTTTCACTTTGGTTCCGACTTTAACTACGGTGGAGCTTCCTTTCACTTTCAAATCTTTAATGACAACAACAGAGTCACCATCTTTCAGTTCGTTTCCGTGTGCGTCCTTAAAAAGTGGAGAATCTAATGAGTTGGTTTCTTCTTCGGGATTCCATTCATGTCCACACTCCGGGCAAATTAAGATCAGATTTTCTTGATAGGTGTAAATGGATTCACATTTTGGGCAGGGTGGAAGATCTTGCATGGGTTTTCCTTTGATTAGAATTATATATTTTACTACTTACACTCTTTCGCAGAAGGTGAGCACTACATTTTCGAGAAAATTGTAGGGTGAAGCTCTTGTAATGTCTACAACAAGTTTTTAAATGGTTTCAAAAGAGCTCCGGCTAGCATAAAGCAAAGGCAATGAAGACCACAAGTTTGTTTTTTATCCTATTTTTTTGTTCCGTTGGGAAAGGTGCATTCAATGATCACCCGGTGGTGCGCATGTTACCTGCCGTTATCGCTGAACTGTGGATGTTCTCAGAGCCACATCCTACCGATTTAGAAAAGGTGAAAATTGTTGCCCATAGAGGAGCTCATAAGTCCTCTGAAGGGATTTTAGAGAACACTCTCCCTGCGTTTGACAGAGCTTTAGACAATGGCGTTTGGGGAGTGGAGTTTGACATACGATGGACAAAGGACAATGTTCCTGTTGTGCATCATGATGCTTCTACTGGCCGTTTGTTTTTTGAAGATATCATACTCAGTGAAGTGAGTTTTAAAGAATTGAGATCTAGAGTTCCAGAGATCCCTACATTACATGAAGTCGTTCAGGCCTACGGCAAAAGAATGCATTTGATGATTGAAATCAAAGAGCCATTAAATGAAATCCATGAAAGAATTTTAAGTAGTCATCTTGAAGCTCTTTCTCCGGTGGAGGACTTTCATATACTTTCTCTCCATGAAGATTTACTTCGTGGAATACGCTTTGTTCCTTATGAGACTTTTATTCTTGTTTCAACTTGGGGTTTGGGGAAAATCAGCACACAGGCATTGAAGCAATCTTATGGAGGTATCGCCGGATACTACGGGTTTTTCACAAAGAGCTTGATGACAATGCATATTCAGGCTGGACAAGGAATTGGGGTCGGGCAGGTTCGTTCAAAGAGGATTTTCCATCGAGAGATTCGCCGGGGAGCAGATTGGATATTTACCAATCATGCGGTTCAATTGAAAGAGTATTTAGATAGGCTGAGGCAGACCAGAAATAAATGCTTAAAGTTTTTTGTTTTTAAATAGATGTTCCTTTCTCAACATAAAACCACTTTTTAATCTTATTTATCATATCTCCATGAGAGAGATTGATAGCCTGACGTAAGAGTTCTTTGGCAAAGGCTCAATGGAAACAGGTATTTCTTCTTTACTTCCATATTAAATGTTGAATCTTCAATGGCTTTGTTTTCACCACTAGAGATTAAGTCAAAAACATATAACCATCTATATTGAGTGGATTGTGCTCTTGGATGACCCTATAACTATTTACGAGGCCTTTGCTATCTGCCCTATTTCCTTTGACTGTTCAAATTGAAGAACATCCTGTTTAGGATTACTGGTTTCATTAAAAACGTTAAATAATCTTAAAATTAACAAAAATAGACTTAGGCCTAGTGCGGCAAAAGGTAGGATGAGAATCAATCCGTAGCCCAATGTTATTATGAAGCTGAATAATAGTGCTCCGATTAAAGCCATTATGAATCCCATGATTCTCCTCCCGGTTTTACCCTTTAAAAGTCTCAAAATAATTGAGACAGGATCAAGTGTACTAAATCTATATAGCTATTATCGTGCCAATTTAGCTTTATAGGTGTGCGAGTATCTGATTTTAATTCAGTTCAATTTTTTGATGGATGGTGAAATTTTAGTTCTTAAACTCAAAAGATAAATTCTTTAACTGTTCAATAAAAAATATTGATCGGGTTTATTTTTGTGATTAAATTTCAAGCAACCATGAGGTTTTTTATGAAGGTATTGATAGCATCTGTAAATAAAAGTGAACTTGAAGGTCTTATAGAAAGTCTTGGAGACAGGTTTGAGACGGCTTATGCTGAGGATGAGAGCTCTTGTTATGAAAAATTTTGCAAAGAGAGATTTGATTTCACATTTATTGACGTTGATCTGTTAGAAAAGAACCATGATACCTACGATCTTAAATCACAATTGGTAAAGTATTGGAAAGTATTCCCAAAGGCAAATATAGTTGTTTTAGCGAGAGCCGAAAAAACTAGAGTGGCTGTCAATGCGGTTAAATTGGGAGCTTGTGATTATTTAAACTACCCGATAGAGAAATCAGAATTAGATCTTGTAATGGTGACAGTTAATGAAATTAGTCGTAGCAACGCTGAACTAGAATTTTTGAGAGATAGGTTTTGGGATATTAAAGAAGTAGACGCTATGAAAACTTGCAGCCCAAAAATGACAAAAGTGAATAACTTGATAAAATCAGTTGCTCCCACAAATTCTACAATTCTTTTGAGCGGAGAAACCGGCGTAGGAAAGAGTATGATTGCAAAAATTATTCATAATCATAGTAGCCGAAAAAATGGTCCTTTTATTCCAGTACATTGTGGTGCATTGAACGATAACCTTATCGAAAGCGAATTGTTTGGTCATGAAAAAGGAGCTTTTACAGGTGCTTTTCAAAGGAAGTTAGGAAAGTTTGAATTGGCTCACCGAGGAACTATTTTTCTTGATGAAATAGGTACCATATCTTTGAATATGCAGATTAAACTTTTGCAAGTATTGCAAGAATCTTGCTTTCAACGTGTAGGAGGGCAAGTGAATGTGAATGTAGACGTAAGAGTCATAGCCGCTACCAACGAGAACTTAAAGGACATGGTGGAGAAAAAATTATTTCGCCAAGATCTCTATCATAGGATTAACCTTTTTCCTATTGAACTTCCTCCTATTAGAGAGCGCAAAGAGGACTTATTTTATATTCTTAATGTATTTTTAAAAAAATTAAACAAAAATAGTCTTAAAAATATAAAGGGAATTAGAGCGGATGCTTTTGAGGCAATGAGTAATTATCAATGGACGGGGAATATAAGAGAAATAGAAAATGTTATGGAAAGAGCATTCATTTTAGAAGAGAGTGATCTGATTACTCCAAGTAGTTTACCTTTTGAGATAGTTAATAATGCATGTATGGTGAAAATACCTTCAGAAGATAAAAGGAAATCTCTTGCGGAGTTTCGACAGGAAGTTATTGAGAGATTCGAAAAGCAGTATTTGGAAGGGTTATTAGTAGAAACATTTGGTCATGTAAAGACCGTCTCTGAAATAGCTGGACTTTGTCCTCGGCAAATCAATAAAATGATTAATAAATACAATATAGATAGGTCTTTATTTTATCGAAAAGATAGCACTCACTGATTTTTTCTGATTTTAAAAAAAATGGGTTTTTAGAGTAAAGAGGGGAGGTTTCTTCCCCCCTTTGTATCAGACTATGCTGCTGGTTCAATATAATGTTTACTTTGAATTTCAGCTGAGACTCTTTCTAAATCAACCGAGAAATCCTCATCGTAGATATATTCAAAGAGTGAATCAGCATCAATGAGGTGAATAGATATTAGATGAATATGTTTTGGTGATTTGCGAAGAGTTCCTTCTAAGTGAACGAACTCGAACAAGCACCTTTTCAAAATAGCTTCCCACTTTCTTTCTAAAAAGATCAAGTGCTCAATTCCTTGAGGAGTGACAACTTTATAAGTTTCCGGGAGTCTTCCTAGTAAACCTGGCTCCAGAATACCTTCGACTTCAATTCTGCTTTCTACTTCTCGTTTATCAATTGATTCATTTAAATGTTTATGATTTTGTATCATTAAGAACTCCTTTTAAAGTAGTAAAACGATTTAAAAATAATTACCTATATTCAAATTCAAGAAATGAGCCAAATTCTCATTTTAAATGATGATGCGAGAGCGGCTGCTTTTATGATTATATTTTTAAAATAATTGATGTTGCTCTGGAAAGGGGAACTGTGAATTCTTAAGCGAGTGTTTTTGAGTCTTTGTAGTTCCGAGATGGCTTATAGAACTTTTTCTGTATTAGGAGAACGCACCAAGAATTGGCATTTAAATTGAACAAGATCAAAATATGAAAACAGATAGCTTTTTTCTAAATTTTGATTTTTGCAAGATAAGACTTGATTCTTATGAATGTTCAAAAAGTGAGATTTTGAGTTTAAAAAATGTTTTGGAAAACTTGGAGTCAAAGTCTCCTTATAATTCTTTTTTTAACTTAATAGTTTCATATAACGGAAACGGTTTTAAGTTTCAATTTTACCTAAAATCAATAGATTTGAAATATGCCGTCTATGCAGAATCTTTTGCTTTTCATGAAGGCCTTTTAGATATTAAGATTAAAGCGGAAGAACAAATTAAACAATGGTTAAGGAAGAGATTTTCAAATCCATCACAAGAACAATTCTTTAAGTTAAAACTTGATTTGGTGTCGAACATTTGTTCGGATTATCCAAATACAAGAACTAAAAATGTAGGCTAGATATTTTAACCATAGTTACATTGAGAGCGCTGATAACACTTTTGGATGATATGATGAAAATCTAGGTCGTTATCTTCAACCAGAATGGTCCATCTGGACTTTGAGAAACGACTGTCGGTATGGGTAAGTCTTCTTCATAATTTTTTATTAAAGGTATTTCCATAAAACTCCTCCTTATAAAAGGGAATATGACCTATAATTCAAGCTACTTATATCGTAGGCTGAAAAGTGTTAAAATAATGTTAATTCTTGTGAGTGGAGTTTAAATAATATTTATCTATTTAAATGGCAGTCTCAACATAAGAAAAATGATCTTAACTTGAAAAAATCACGCTTAGTTGACAAAATGAAAGAAAGGATAGCTTGCCTATCAAAAATTATAGAAAGACTTGCAATGAATAATAAAATTTTGTTGGTTGAAGATAGTGAATTTTTTCGTGCAGCATTAAAATCGACATTAGAAAGTAATAATTATGAAGTTTTAGAAGCTCCTAATGGTAAGGCGGCTAGAGACATTATACCGACAAT
>JAGRAA010000134.1 GCA_020435185.1 Bdellovibrionales bacterium
CCAACAACTTTAAAGGCATTTTCAATGCGCTCAACAACATCAGAGGCTTCTAAGTAAATTTGAGAGGCTTCACGATTGAGTTTTTGATATCGATCATTAAAAAAACTAGGACTTGCCTTGAGAAGTTCTTTAAAAAGAGAGTTTAGCTTTTTATCAAGAAGCCAGTCATAGTAACGGAGCTCTAGGAGCTGAACATTTGCAAATTCTAAGACATCACAAATTTCTTGAACGTCTTCGTCAGTAATTAAATAGGCGCAATTCCAATCAACAGTGAGCATATCTGTATTAGAGTATTGCAGAGTTAAAGATCGCAACTGAGCTTTCATTTGGTCAGAGAGACGAAGTCGAGGCTCTGCCATGACCAATTGGGCAAGATAATCGCTAGAAAGCAATTCCTGAATTTCGTTAAGAGAAGCTCCTTTGCGTCGATCAATAAAGACAAGGTATTCTTCATTTTGATTCCATAGGGAGGGCTTTTTAATACTTTCTCCCAGAGTTTCAATAAGGGATTGTGCCTTTTCATGAGCAATAGAGTTAATAATTGGAGCATCGGCGAGGGAGTCAGCTAAGCTCAGGAGCTCAGGCTCTGTGAGATCCTTAGGGACAGGAACTTTAAAGGAGAGGGACAAAGCTCCAAAATTCCACATTTTTGCTGTAAGAGAAATATTAAAAGTCCTTTGGCCTAAATCAACTCTTTGGTCTTCAAAGTAAAGGATCAGGGGGGTTTCGTTGAGGATAACTGACTTTGTCCCCCGTTTAAATTGAAACTGGTCAGAAGAACCTAAAAAACTAAGGAGAGACTGTGCACGAGCGAGGTCAATCTCATGACCTAGGTCGAAAAATCGAAAACACTGGATATATTCAAGATAGGTTTGCACGACCAGATTCCTCATGAAACAAAAAAGTGTATTGTAAGAATATTCTATTTTATATAAAACATGGATAGGAATCTTGCTGAAGTGAAGCAAGTGGCGCGGAAAGTCAATTCCCGCGATGGGGTTACGGAGTCCCTAAAAGGTTGTGAGTATATCTTATTCAATTCAAATGGAAACCCAACCCACCGAAGTCACTTGTGGACCTACATGCTTGAGCGGGATGTATCGATTTCTAGGTACTCCTGTTTCTATTGATGAGATCATTCAACAGGTCACTTTTGTAAAAGGTGGTGGAACGTTGGGGGTGCATCTAGGTCTAGATGCGCTCAATAGAAAGTTTGATGTCCAAATTTGTACTCATAACCTACAGGTATTTGACCCTTCATGGTTTTCTTTAGAGCAATCAGATATTGCTCAACGATTAGATGCACAGACAATGACAAATAAGGCTGTAAAAACAATTGAAGCCTCCTTTGCTTATAAAGACTTTATTGATGAGGGTGGGCTAATTTTTTGGTCAGAGCTCAACACAGAATTTATTTATGAATCTTTAAAAATAAAAGGACCATTTATTGCTGGGTTAAGTGCAACTTATCTTTATTGGTCTAAAAGAGAGTTTGGTGAGGACTGTATTTATGATGATATCAATGGAGATCCTCAAGGGCACT
>JAGRAA010000135.1 GCA_020435185.1 Bdellovibrionales bacterium
TTAGGCATTAAGTAAGAACGATATAAGGCAGAGTAAAAAATGTGCTTTCTATTTTTTTCTGCTTCAATTTGAATTTTGGAAAGTTTAGTTTCCCATCGACTTTGATTTTCAATTTTTACAGACTCAAAACTTCGCTGACCCACTTCAAGCTTTAAATTTCTTTTAGCTTTTTCTTCACTAGTATAGGAAAGTCCTATTTTTACACCTACCTGGTTCGTTTCCGAAAAGGACAGATTAACCAGAAGAGGTTGCCCTTTAATAGATATATCATTTCCTAAGTTTTTTTGCTGAGGAGAAAGTACCACGTCAGCAAACGCTTGATCAAATTGAGCATAAAAGTAAATGCGTATCCCTTTATATCTCGAAGAAAAATCACCGATCAAGTGTGTGTAGCCTGATATCGTTCTCTTTTCTCGATCAACGACCACACGACTATCTTTGAAATCTTTATTCCCATCTAACTTGCTAGTAACATCCAATATTAAAACGGGATCATTTGTCTGGGAAAAGTTGAAATTATAAACTCCGACTCTATCCGTAGAAGTTATTTCAGTAAAAATTCCGGTATTGTCGGTTGTTACAGAATAGTATCCAGGCTCGGCAACCTCATGATTGTGACTAAACAAATGGACTATTTTATTTTTACTTTCATAATTTTCTATAGATTGATTAGAAGGGATTAGTCTCAAAACACCCCCCTCACTAGATCCTGTCCCAAAGTATCGGGTTTGAGAAAATCCAACCAACTCCATATCTCCATAATGATAACCAGAAGAGCTGGTAATTATCCCTAAAGTACTTGTGTCAGGGCCCGGCTTAACCATTCCAAATGGTGTACTTATAGCAGGACTTGTATGGCCACTAGCCGAAACCAACCCCCCTGTTCCTATTCTTGTATCTACATAATCAATAAGACGTTGACCCGACTTTTCATTTTTGAGCCGAATATCATCTTGAAGACATCCAAAAAAACCTGTGCAGAGCCAAAAAACTTGCACAAAAACAAAAATCTTTAGTTTCATAAAAGCTCCTTTCAGAGAGTCTTTTATGGTTTTATATTGCTCAGCATCAATTCTCCAGATTTTATTAGCTAATTATTAACTAATATATTAATTATTAGCTAATAAATGACGATAACATTTTAATATTATGGATATTTTTGAATTCAATAATTATAAAAAATATATTCAATCTTGGGTTAAACGTCAGCCCGGCAAAGGACGTGGCCAGTGGGCTGAAATTGCTCGACAATGCCAAGTAAGCACAGTCCTTATCAGTCAAATTTTTAAAGGCTCCAAAAACCTCAGTCTTGAACAAGCCCTCAAATTAAGTCACTATTTAGGCCATTTAAAGGCCGAGCGAGAATACTTTATGACATTGGTAAATCTCGCAAAGGCGGGCTCCAAAGATCTCGAACAATACTACCAAGAAGAAGTGACTACTCTAAAAAACCAATCCCTCGAACTCAAAAATCGTCTAAAAACCCATAAACAACTAAGCCCCACTGCTCAGTCTACTTTTTACTCTAATTGGATATATAGCGCGATTCGTATTCTATCTGGCATAAACGAATACAATAGCGTTTCAAAAATATGCAAAAAATTAGATCTTGAAGAGAATATTGTGGAAGAAGCGGTTGAATTTTTACTTAAAGAAGGGTTGTGCGTTTTAAAAGAAGGAAAACTCAGTTCTGGTCCACAAGGCACTCATCTTGCGAAAGAATCTCCATTAATTAAATCTCGACAAATCTCTTGGCGCTTAAAAGTGATAGAAAAAATGGATAAAAAATCTGAAAACCAATTATTTTTTACAGCTCCAATGAGTCTCTCCAAAGAAGATATACCAAAGGTAAAAAAGATCCTCCTTAAAACCATAGACGAAATAGTAGAGGTCGTAAGAAACTCACCGGCAGAAGAATTGGTCTGTTTCAATATAGACCTTACCGAGATTTAATGAAATCAAAACCCTGATCGTTTAAATTCTGAAGTTACCCGTTCAATCAACTCCTTATTTCCCAAACCCTGATCACTGGGCATACATAGGATCATGAAAGATTCATTTAATCTGTCACGAGGAGAAACAGCTTCATATTTCGCTAACTTAAAGAAACGAGAAAGGTTAAAACCATAGCCTTCTTTATACTCCATAAACGGAATATAAATTTCCCAACTCTTGTAGTCTATTAAAGACTGCGCGATCAATGGCATATCAAAAGTAAGATTTTGAGTATTATCAAATCTAGTGCTTACTTTACTCAATTTGTCTTTATTCGGAGACATAATACGAACTAGCGTTTTATGATAAACCTCACTCCCCAAGTCCATAATGTCTACAACCACCTTGCGCTTTTTCCCTTCAAAAACCCCTACGTCAGTTACTGCTCGAAATCTTATTTTAAAATCCAAATTAAGCGCACTATAAGGGTCCTCAGTGAGTTGGTTTTGAGTCTCCATTTTTTGAAAATTTAATGGAAAAACTTTAACATTACCTTGGTTTAACACTCCAATATCACACCTTATATTTTCTGGTTCCATAGTCACTAATTTAAGTTGTTTGGCTTTAGGCTTTGCTTTTTGATCTTTGAGTTCTGACTCAGTAGGCCAGTCCCCAAAACGATTAACATATCGATCGTTTACAAAGACATCAAAATTGTCGATTTCAATGTCTTCGTTCTTTACTTGTTCTTTTAAAGCATTGTTTAGCTTTTGGTCCATATCCAGTGAAATTAATGTTTGTAACTCAAAGGCAGGCATCCATTCTTGAGTTTCCCATCCGCTATAAAAAGAACCTGTAATTTTAGTAGGAGAAATAAATTTTGATATATTATCTGTAAAATTAAGCAAAACTTGATGAATACTTTTTATCGTTACAATCAACCGATCCACACCATCCATTCGGCCGATTAAATTATTCGAATCAACGGGACCTGTGCAAGCAGAACGAACAGAGTCCTCTTTATCATATAACTTTTCAAGATCAGTAAGAATAAACTTAGGAAACTTATACTCTTTATAGCTCTCTATAGACCCTACCGTACTTCTTAAGTCATAGAGCTGCTGCTTAATTTCCCCTGCCTTTAAACAAATCTCCCGATAAAATCCGTCAGCTTTATTAAAATCGAGATTTAATATAAAAAACCTCAAGTAACCAAAGTTATCCGGAAGAATTCCATGCCTTAGGGTTATAATCTTAACTAACAATTTTCGATAATGATCGAATTGAGGTAAAACCATATCAGAATTATTCAAATACCAGTCTTGAACATCTTGCGCCGTGGCCTCTTTAAATTTCAATGTATGAGCGACTTCATGTATACCTAATGCTAATATTCTAATTTCTAAAGCTTCCTTTGGAATTCTTGTCAATAAATCGATACTAAAGCACACTTCTCCTTTTTCGTTGGCAGCAGCTTCTTTATGTTCAACAGTTTTATGAAACTCATCAATGGCTTCGCAAGGTTCGTTTTGTGGCTTTATTTGTAATCCCTCAATATGTTGATACAATGATTTTCCTTGTCGCTGTGACGTCGCTAAAAGTTTGTCAATAGCTTCATTGCCATCTATATATAAATGAGTAAAACTATCATTTCTGTAACTAAAAACTCGGTGAATAGACAATTTTAAATTTACTTTAATTTTACTCAGAATTTCTAATATTTCATCATGCTTACTTTTACCAGCAGAGCCGCCACTTGAATCTATATCTCCCCTGGGAACTTCTGACGAAGGCATACTCCCAGCATCCGCAGGCTGCTGAATTACAAACCTCTCTTTTGGCCCACAAGAGCTAAAAAGCATGAGTGTCAAAAAAAAATAAAGCGGCTTATTAGGTTTAACTGTTAAAAAAAAATTCATCGAATTTTAACATGCAAGGCTTAGTCCACAAGAAGGTCAAAGATTTCAATATGTTAAGATATAAAAATTAACCCTTAGCAACCCTTTTGCCATTTTACGCCTCAACAATGATAAACACTTAAACACACTTACTAATGAAGCCTTCACTTCCTCTGAATCTCTACAACAACAGACTTTGAAACTGGAGTATGACTTTTATCCGCGTATAAGTCCCAAGGGACGAGCGCATTCGCTTCAGGAAAATACGTCGCCACACACTGCTTAGGGATTTCATAGGGAACGACCTTAAACCGCTCAACCACTCTCTCTATCTGATCATACCGGCTCAATAAATTCACCTCATCATAAGTGTCTAAATCTAATTTCACCATATCCTGAGAGTTCATGAAAACCACTCTACGACCACCAAAAACCCCACGATATCGATCATTCAATCCATAAATGGTGGTATTAAATTGGTCGTGCGTGCGTATGGTCATCATTAAGAATTGCTCCTCTCTCAGATCCCATTTGGGAATATCATGTATTGTAAAATGAGCCTTATTCGAAGTGGTCACAAAGCTCTGACTGTCACGAACTCCATTGGGCAAATAAAATCCTTCAGGCTTTTCAAGCCTAATGTTGTAGTCCTCAAATCCGGGGATAACCTTCTCAATCTTATCCCTTACTCTAGAATAATCCTCTTCAAAGCCACTCCAATCTTCATTCAACGTAGACTTCGCCAAACCACAAACAATACTCACTTCGCTTTTCAATTGATCAGAGATAGGATCAAGCCCTCCTTGGGAGGAGTGGACAATACCCATTGAGTTTTCTACAGAAACTTTCTGAAAACCGGTCTTTTGCCTATCCCTTTCACTTCGCGATAAACAAGGTAAAATCATAGCCTCTTCACCAGTCACCAAATGTCCACGGTTTAATTTTGTGGAGATCTGAACTGTCAAATCACAACGACGAAAGGCCTCGGCCGTATATTCGGTGTCAGGTGAAGCCGATAAGAGATTTCCTCCCATAGCCACAAAAACCTTAGCCACTCCTTCATGCATAGCCTGAAGAGAATGAACGACGTTGTACCCCGATTTCTTAGGAGCCGTAAACACAAACTCTCTCTCCAAACCTTCTATTAAATCAGCCGGAGGATTCTCAATAATACCCATCGTCCGATCCCCTTGCACATTACTGTGCCCTCTTACCGGGCACACACCACTTCCTGGCCGACCCAACTGGCCTCTCATAAGAAGAAGATTCACGACCTCTTGAATATTCGCCACGGCATTTTTATGTTGAGTCAATCCCATGGCCCAACAAACAATGATGTTTTTTGATTTCAGTAGTACTTGAAAAGCCTCCTCAATCTGTTCTCGACTGAGTCCACAAGAGCTCAAGATTTGACTCCACTCTACATGATGAAGATGATCCTTAAACTCAGTAAACCCAATAGTTTTATTTTGAATAAACTGAAGATCTAAAACTCCACCTCTCTCGTGTTCTTTATCCAGCAATAGTTTTTGCCAGGCTTTTAATAAAGCCACATCACCGTTAATCCTAATCGGAAGGTGTATAGAACTCAGCTGCGTCTTATGCCCTAAAACTCCGGCAACCTCTTGAGGGTGACAGAAACTCTCTGTCCCTGCCTCTCGCAGAGGATTAACAGATATAATTTTTACTCCTTGCCTTACCGCTCTTTGCAACGTCGAAAGCATTCTAGGATGATTGGTTCCAGGATTTTGCCCCATCACTATGATACAATCCGCTTTCTCAAAGTCTTGCAACTTTACTGTTCCTTTACCTATCCCTATGGTCTCAGACAACCCTACACCGCTGGACTCATGACACATATTAGAGCAATCCGGTAAGTTATTCGTCCCCAATTTTCGCGCAAAGAGTTGATATAAAAACGCTGCTTCATTGCTTGTTCTTCCCGAGGTATAAAAAATTGCCTCGTCAGGATTCGAAAGAGAATTCAGCTTCTTTCCGATTTTTTCAAAGGCGACATTCCAGTCGATGGATTTGTATTTTAGCTCTCCCTTGGATTTATACAATGGCTCACTCAGTCTCCCCAGCTGACTCAACTCATAATCTGACATTTGAGAAAGCTCTTGAAGAGTGTGTTGTTGAAAAAAATCCCTTCCTATTTTTCGGCTTGTGGCTTCTTCAGCAAGGGCTTTAATTCCATTTTCACAAAACTCTACCATCGCTCTTTCTTCATCTGGATCAGGCCAAGCACACCCTGGGCAATCAAACCCCTGCTTTTGATTCATTTTAAGAGAAGCGGGAATTCCTCTAAGGATAGCCTTATTTTTTTTTAAGGTCTTCAGGCTTGAATTCACCGCGTCCCAACCACCCGCAAAGTCCTTTTTGGGCTTTAAATCTAAACGATCCAACTCATCTTCTTTTGGCGGGTATTGAGACTCTTTCATAATTTATTCTCCAATTAAATTATCTCCACAATAAATATTAAACTCTCTTTTTTTAACAAAACCAATTAATCCTACCTCGTGCTTCTCACCTAGCTCTATCGCTAAACTAGAAGGAGCGCCAATAGCGCAAACCAACTGTATTCTTGAACGAATAGCCTTTTGCATAAGCTCATAGCTCACCCGTCCACTCAAAAATAACACAGATGATGAAAACGGCAATCTTCCTTCATGAAGAGCATGACCAACAATTTTATCAACGGCATTATGTCTGCCAATATCTTCAGCTATAAACTTTAATTCCCCTTGTGGACTAAACAAGCCCGCCCCATGCAATCCCCCAGTCAATGAAAATCCCACTTGGTGACGATTAAACGCCAAGTTCATATCTTGAATTCGTTCAGCGGCAATTTTTAGGGGATCACTATTTAAACTCGTCGAGGAGCTGTCGATAAACTCTATATTTGTACTTCCACACAAACCACAGCTCGAATTTGAGATAAGATTTTTTTTCTGCTCTTTTCGTTCAAAATCTTGAAAGGCTTTTACTTCCAAATTGACGAGAAAAACATCTTCGAACAACTCACATGGCCGTGCAGATTGAATATCTGAATAGCTTTGAATAATTCCCTCTGAATACAACAATCCCAAAACTAAATAGAGATCTCTTCCCGGAGTTCTCATGATCACCGCGAATTCTTCATTTTGAATCAGTATCCGTAATGGCTTTTCCACAGCCACTTGGTCCTCTTTCCAGTTCGTTTGGTGAATCCCGTGATTAAATTTACATTTTCCTATCTTAAGTTTTACCTTTTCCACAAAAAATATTATATTAACGAAATCCTTCAATCGTTAGTTAAAACTGGCTTACATCGCTCTATGGCGAAGCCATTCTGAAACTAAGAAATTATTGTTTGAAGACTATTTTTAGGTTTTTTTGAGGTTATAAATTTGCACAAACCAATCATTGCTATTATTGGAGGAGGAGCTTCTGGTTTTTTTTCTGCACTCAGTGCCGCAGAAAAAGCCCGTACTTTAGGTAAAAATATCGCCATACACCTCTTTGAATCTTCTTCAGTTCCACTAAAGAAAGTCAAAATATCAGGGGGAGGCCGATGCAATGTGACTCATTTTCAATTCGATGTAAAAGAGTTTACAAAAAACTATCCTCGTGGGAGTCGAGAACTCATCTCTCCATTCCATCAATTTCAAGCACAAGATACTGTAGAATGGTTTAAAACAAGAGGAGTTCAACTCATTGCCGAGCCTGATGGTCGTATGTTTCCAAATACTCACTCCTCTCAAACCATAATCAACTGTTTTTTAGAAGAATCTGAAAAGAACGGAATCCGAATTCACTATAACTGGGCCATCGCTGATATTTCTCGATCTGAAAACCAATTCACTCTTTTAAGCTCTAAAGGAGAGTCGTTTGTTGCAGATAAAGTTATTCTTTGCACGGGAAGTAGTCCAAAAGGCTATCAACTAGCCGAATCCTTAGGACATAGAATTACGGACCGAGCCCCCTCTCTATTTAGCTTTGTTATAAAACATCCTCTCTTAAAAAAACATCCTGGCATTAGCTTTTCTGACACAGAACTTTCTCTTAAAATTCCTGGTATAAAAAAAATATTTAAACAAAACGGACCACTTTTAATCACTCATTGGGGGCTAAGTGGTCCAGCTATACTCAAGTTATCGGCCTGGGCAGCTCGAGAAATGAAACAGAAAGAATATAAGGCTCTACTCAATGTTCGGTTTTTAAAAATGACTGAACAACACTTTCATGATCAAATTCTTCATATCAAAAAACAAAAAGCAAAATCAAAGATAACTAATTTCTCTTTCTCATCGTTAAGCAAAGGTTTTTGGCAGGACCTTTTGCAGTTTTTAAACATTGAAGAAAAGCTCTGGGGTGAAATAAGCAAAAATGATATTTCAGCTCTTTTACAATTTCTATTACACTCAGAATTTCAAATTTCAGACAAAAACAGGTACAAAGATGAATTTGTCGAATGTGGTGGGATTGATCTTAAGGAAATCGATTTTAAAACCTTACAAAGTAAACTGGTTCCAGATTTATTTTTTGCCGGAGAGCTTTTGGACATTGATGGCATCACCGGAGGCTTTAACTTTCAAAATGCATGGACTACTGGTTGGATAGCTGGGCAAAATTGCATAGCTTAATTGTATTTTTTATATAAATATATTGCTACTGAAAGTAGACTGGATTCTATATAGGTTTTGTCCAAAACAAATTGGATCCTATATTGCATTATTTGTCTAGAAAAGGACAAAAATGCTTAAATCCCACAAATACTCAATGCTCTTTACTTTCAATGTAATTTTCATAATTTTCTTTTCAAATTCTTTATTTGGTGCATCTTCTAGGTCTGACGAAATATACGGAATTCTTGAAAAAGGAGGTTCGTTTTATGATAAGGATTATGTCTTTTCTCAAGAAGTAACTAGTCATTTCTCTGCAGTTTTTCGAACCGGATATGTTATTAACGACAAAAGCCCTTTGGGGCAAATTACTATTGGAATTGAAGGCTCTAAAGATAGTTATGAAAATAAAACTCCCAAACAATTAACTGTTCGGTGGTTCAATTTCTCCGAAGATCTTTCGACAAAAATGAGAGCTGATATGATAAGATTACTTATAAACCATTTAAGAGCGGGTTTTGCTCAAATTGATAAATCGCCAGTTTTTTCACAGGATCAAAAATTAACATCTCAAAAGAACCAAAGCGTACAATTCTATGAGCTAAGTATTCCCATCAGTGACGACATGCGTAGATTTGAAGTTTCAATTCTTGCTCAATCAATTGATTCAGCCATTCGGTTAATCGCGGCTTATAAATCAATTCAAACCGCTAATGCCATTTGGGAAAATTTTTGGATACCTAAAACCAATAACCAATGCCTCAAAGCGTTCATCCTACACCTACTCTGAGAACCTTTAATATCTTATTAAAATAAAAAGTAATCTAGGCAAAATGGCCTAGGCATCCGGCGCGCCTGTCTTTTTAATTGTAAGATTTCAAAAACCGCCGATTCATAATTTGTCTCTAATTTAAGAGCCAATCGATGAGCATTATCATTTCCTTGTCGCTTAAACCTGTCGCTGGCCAAATCTATTTTATTTCCTAATTCTTCTCTACGACCTAAACCTGCATCTACTAAATCTACAATATGTTCAATCCTTTTAACGATCTGTTTTAATTTGTGCATAGAAACACCATCTACGGGTATATTTCCTAGCTCTCTTTGTTCCATGAAAAACTCATGCTTGATTCTATCTTCCACTTCATTCATTTCAGCAATAATTGCATCCACAGCCTTCTCTTGCTGGGGTTTTAATTCTCCTCTTTTTAATCCCCAGTACCTGGCCAAGCGCCGATAAAAAGGGGAACCTTCATATCCATAGTCTTTAAGCTGACTTCCTCTCATAATCTTAGGAAAATCATGAAGCTCAATATAGCTCAATAAAAAATCTCTACCAAAATCCTTGGCGTAACCTTCGACCTCCATAGCATATAAAAATAGCCGCTTTACCCGCTCACGATGAAGAATCGACTGAGACACGACATAATAAGGCGAAACTCGATCTCCCATAGCCACAGTATGTGATTGATATATATTCTGAAGAGCCCAATTGAGATCTTCTACGCCATTTAGCGATTTCACAACTGCGGGAGCAGCCATCGACCTAAGTGCCAAAAAAGAGAATAAAATAGGAAAAATAAAAAATCTAAAAACCATTAAGCGCATTAATGTGCAATTTTCTAACCATTAAATCAATTTTAATGACCTGACCATCAGCCATATAATGCTTATTGGCATATATTTACGTATTTTATACAATTCCATGCCATTTTTCGGCTTATTAGGTACGGACACACTTTGGTGTCCATAGTGTGTCAAAAAATTTCAAAAATAAAGGTCTACTAAAAATGAGGATGACGCTATACGGGCACCAAAGTGTGTCCGTACCTTTTCGTATTTACCCACGATCAACAATCAGAGCATCTATTTCGGCTGTCAAGGCATCAATTTCCACCGAGTACTTTTCTTCCAAAGCCTCCATTTGCTCCTCATAGCTTTTAAGCTTGTCTTCAAGTTGAGAAATATTCTTTAAACTCTTAACCTCAGATTCTTTTTGCATATCTAATTGCTTTTGAAGCTGATCCATATTTAAACGTGACTCTGACATCAAAGATTCATAATGATTCTTCTGAGCCTCTAGGGACTCTTTGTAGGTTTGCTCTTTTTGTCTCCAAGCTTGATTTTCGTGATGAGCTAAACGTTTTGCCTCAAGATCCTCACCCAATATCTTCAGCTGATGATTTTGGCCCTCAATTGTATCACTCAATGAATGAATCTCTTCAATATTTTTTAACTTCAATTTATTTAAACTTTGAATAGTCTTGCAATTTTCACTATTAATTTTTTCGATCTCTTCAATTTTAATTTGCAACTCAATAAGCCGACTCTCTAAAGACATGACCTTTGATTCTTTTAAGGCAAGAACTTGATCATGGGACTCCTTCTCTCTTCTTAACTGCTCAATAGCGCTTTCGAAGTCTAAACTTTCTTCATTGTGTTTCTGAATCAAGAACGCTCTTTGTTTCTTTTCTTCAGCTAACTCTTCTTTTAATCTTTCATAAGAATCCTCTAAAGATTTCTTTTGAGTGATCTCTTTTACAACTTGGCTTTGCCTGTCCTCTACATCACTTTGAAGTTGGGAGATTTTAAGCTCTAACAGGCGTCTAGTTTCTTCAAATTTTTGATACAGATCCTGCTTTTCTTTTCGATGATCATTATTAATCAACACTGCATTTTCTTCTGAGGCTCTCAATTGCTCTTGAGTACTCTGCAAAGATTTTTCTAAATGATGAATCTCTGATTGAGATGATTCTTGTTTCTCCTGCAATGATTCGATCTCACCCTTAAATGTTTGCTGCTGTGAATTGATGTCTTGCTTTAATTTTTGAATTTCTTTTTCTTGTGCGAGACCTCGATTAAACTGAATTTTATATTTTTGTTCTTCATAGGTTAATTTTTCCGCAAACTGCTTTTGGACGACTTCAAGTTCATCTGACTTAGCTTTCAGCTGTAAAGAAAGTTCACCACTCCTTCTTTGATGTTCCTCCTTTGAGCTTCGCAGATTAGACTCTAAGTTGGCTATAAACACATTTTTTTCTGACAACTCATTACTCATTTGAGCTATTTGTCGAGTTTGCTGAGAATTCTGTTCAGATTTTTCTGCCAACTGCAGCTTTAATTTTTCAAGAGCGTTTAGCCTTAACTCACTTTGCGAGCGGAATCGCTCTAACTCTAAAGACATCTCGTTCAACTCAATATCTCTCTGCTTTAAACTTTCTTGAAAGGATTTATCTAACTCCTCCCTGTCTATCTCCAGCTTCCTACTTTTACTTTGAAGGCTCTGTGTTTCTTGTTTTAATTTATCTACTTCTTTTTGAGCCAGATCATAATAGGTCTCGGTTTCTAAAAACTTTGACTGTAAAGATTGAAACTTCTCCACCAGCTCAACACATTTTTTCTCGTGAAGCGCTTGATCTCTATTCATTTGAACAAGTAGATCTTCTTTCTCTTGGTTTTTTTCACTCAATTGACTCTTTAACTTATCAAACTCCACATAAGACACGTGATTTTTTAATTCAGTTTTTAATTTTGAAATGCTGCTTTCAAGAGCAGACTTACTATTCATCCATTCTTGCTGCTGAGATAAATGCTTCTTTTGCAGAGACTTTATCTGTAAAGAAAATTGTGCGGCAGCCTGTTCAGCTTTAGATTTAAACAATTCCTCTCGTCCATTAAATCTTTTCTTTAATCCACTCAATTCGTTGATTTGATCCTCAGCCTTTCGATTTAAAATCTCTATCTCGCTATTTCTTTCTTCTATAAGAGCACGAGAAGCCATTAACTGGGTATTCATTTGGTTAAGAATGGATTCATGCTTAGACTTCTCTTCGATCCGGATTGTTAAATCACCCTCTAATGTCTTTATTCGTTCCGATAACTTTTCAATGTATTCATTTTTTTGTTCTTGCTGATTATGAAGAACGCTCCATTTACTTTGCCACACCTTCGCATTTTCGTATAGATCCTTTTGTCGCGCTAAAGTTTTCTTTAAATTCATCTGTTGAGTTTCTAAATTTTGTCTCGACAAAGAATTCTGCTTATGGCTTTCCCGTAATTTATCTTCCAATCCTTTGTAAGCTGAATTCTCTCTTTTTAACCTCTCCGCTTCTTCTTTTAACTGATCTATTTCATTATTTAGAAAATCAATTGTCTTTGCATCTTGAGCAAATAAATCGGTGATCTCTTTTAATTTTACTAACCTGGAGTTCGAGGCAACACCTTTATCGTTAGACATTAATGGGCCTGAGGTATTCGCCTCAGTTTCAATGATGAGGTCTCTTTCTGAAAAAATTTTTTTTAAATAATCGTCGTCCTTAAAAAAATCTTCCATATGATCCTTTTGTTAAAGCTTAAAAAGTTTACCCTTTATATCGAAGATGAGGATAGCTTAAAGCCATCTTTTTCTCCATGTTTAGGGTGAAAATCTCCTAAAAAAGGGAGATTTTACATACAATTATGGCGCAATATCTCCTCTGAATCATTTCTATATTCCATATTGACTCATTGTTCAAAGGCTCCTATGAAATGGGCTCAACGAAAGGCATTCATGGAAGCATATAAAATCAAAGATTTTCTTGTCAGCTCAGCTCAACACTACCTTCCCCTGCTCTTAGGAGCCTTTCTAGTTTTAATCGTTGGACTTTGGCTCATAGGGAGAGCTAACCTATTAATAAGACTATACTTTAAAAAATCTAAACTCGACGATACCTTAGAGGGCTTCTTATCTAGTTTTATCAATATCGCCTTAAAAATTCTTTTATTTATTAGCGTAGCGCAAATGGTTGGTATTCAAACTACCTCATTCATCGCTCTTTTGGGAGCTGCTGGATTAGCCGTAGGAATGGCCTTACAAGGCAGTCTAAGCAATTTCGCCGGAAGTGTAATTTTATTAATATTTCGTCCCTATAAAGTAGGTGACACCATTGAGACCCAAGGAGTTCTGGGAACAGTAAAAGAAATTCAAATGTTTTGTACAGTACTTAGATCTCCAGATAACAAAACCATTATCGTTCCGAACGGTCCCTTGGCCAGTGGAATCATCAAAAATCTCTCTACCGAAAAAACCAAACGAGTCGATCTAACGTTTGGCGTGAGTTACGAAGCTGACATAAAAAAGGTAAAAGAACTTCTCTACGAAATCATTAAGTCTGATTCGAGAGTATTAGAGGACCCACAACCATTAGTTGCGGTAAATGAATTAGCAGATAGCAGTGTTAATTTTGTTTGCAGACCTTGGGTAAAAACCGAAGACTACTGGGATTATTACTTCGATACCGTGGAAAAAGTAAAAGTCGCTTTCGATAAAAACAACATAAGCATCCCTTATCCTCATCAAGAGTTAATTATTAAACAAAACCTTCTAAAGGAGATTTCCCTA
The DNA here is from genome assembly GCA_020435185.1 of Bdellovibrionales bacterium. Lineage (GTDB taxonomy): Bacteria > Bdellovibrionota > Bdellovibrionia > Bdellovibrionales > UBA1609 > JAGRAA01. The sequence goes on from JAGRAA010000135.1 coordinate 13,818, forward strand.
TGAATCTATTTAATTTAAAAAAAATTACTCTTCTTTTTGTTACCCTTCTCTTTTCGGTAAATTCTTTTGGACAAACCCCAAAAGCCTATATCGACTTCGAAAATGATGAAATTGGAAGGCGCTACCTCAATATCGATGGCAAAAAATATCCCTTTAGCCCTTGGAGTGGACGAGCCGACATCGATGATGCCATCATCGATAATTCTGCTGCGAAAGAGTACTATGAAATGCACAAAACCGCCTCAATCAGAGGACTATGGGGAATTTGGGGAGGACTTGGTTTAGCCGTAACTTATGCCCTCACCACGGTGAATCAGTATGATTCAGATGGAAAAAGCATCTATAATTCTGGAGTTTACTGGGGTTTATTTTTAGTACCGTTTATCTACGGAACATGGCAAATGGGAAAATCACAAGTCTACTTACAAAAAACAATAAACAGCCTTAACGGAGTGTCCTATTCAGAACATTCAAGTTCAAATATGCACAAACCTATTTTCCACTTGGGACTTCTAAATTATTCATTTTAATTGCATAAAGATGACGAAGCCTATGGTTTGTAAATACTTAACCAAAAATAGGCTTCGTTCATTTCCTTTTGAAGATCTTCGTAAGAAATTTTGCCTTGAGAAAAACTTTCTGATTTTATTTCTATGCGATCCAGCTTTTGATTATAAAACATCAATAAGTTCTTTAAAAAACTACCTTGAACAATAGACCTATAAGGTTCAGACTCTTTAATTCGATCATTTTCTATCTTTAAAATTGTCAAATCAAAAATTCTAGTCTGAAGATTAAAAATAAGATCATCTAGACTTGTTAAATCAGAAAAGTCTTGATGATCATTTTTCAACCCATCTATTACTTCTTTATAATCTTTAATCAAAACGTCTAAATTTTCCAATACTGATTTCACGGCGTCTGTTCCATCAAAATTACTGATTTGGACCGGATTACCAGAATTATAGGCCGACAAAATAATTCCAGCGGACCCCGAACGAAGATTACTTCTCTGAGCAAAGGCCTCCTTTAACCAAAGGAATCCATATAAAACCCCAACCCCTGATGGCAAAGAAACCACACTTCCCACAACAGGAATTCCAAAAGAAAGGGCTTCTAAGGCTTTTGGTTCATTGTTCGTATCTATTTTTTTTAAAGAGGAAAGATCCACAGAAGACTTGTCACCAAAAATACTCAAATGATCTAAGGTCTCTAAAGCAGAGATCAAGACAAGAAAATCTATGTCATAACTCTTTGATTTAGAACATAAAGAAAATGTCTGATCAGATCTATCTCGGCACATTTTTTTTACACTGAGTTGATCTTGTGAAGACCTTTCTACTTCAACACGTTCCTTGGCCTGGTCAAGGCTTTTATATTTTTTACTATCATAAATATAACCGGCATGAGCCGTTGAATAGAAAAATAAATTAATTAATACAAATAGCTTCGATTTCATATTGATATCCCTGTATAACCTAGAGAAGAATATCATATATTTAAAAAAAAAATTTAAATACCACAATTTCTGAAAAAAAGTTAATTTCTAAAATGTGATCATGATCTAATTGCAAGTGTAAGACTTTACCCAATGATCAAAGTTAGACTCCTCAATCTCAGCCAGAATTGAAATATCTACCTCAGACACCTTAGGATTCCAATTCGGTTGAGAAAACATAATCCATACCTGCATGTCCTCTCTGCCTCTTATTGACTCAGGAATACTTATCTGAGGACGAGGCAGAGAAGACTCTCTCCAAGCCTCTATTACATAAGCAGAAGACGGCACATCTGCCCCTACCTGAGAAGGCACCACCAACACTTGATAGGTGGCTCGATTGATTTCGGCCATAAACTTGCCAAAAACCTTGACCACTCCAGGAGGAATAGGAATCTTAATCAGAGTTAATCCATGCTCATAACCAAACTCCGTTACAGGAGAGTCTTGTTTATAGATCGATAACTCTATTATATTTTCGTTTGGTCCCGATGGTTTTATTTTATAATCCCTACAAGGTACAAAGGTAACTATTTTATTAAAACCATTTTGATCATAAATAATTTGATTTGTAAGAAAATCGTCAAAACTTTTTTCATCCATAGAAGGGATTTTATCTTTTTCTTTTAAAAAATATTGAGCATTCTCTGCCTTATTGCCCATGAACGCTTCAGTTGAGGACAACTGACCTTGAGATAAAAATAAAAATTGAATAAAAATA
>JAGRAA010000136.1 GCA_020435185.1 Bdellovibrionales bacterium
AAGAACATAAAGAAAAAATTTAAGTCTTAGGTCTTGTGCGCCGATGAGCCATAAAAGCACTAAGGCCAACCATGAGTATAGAAAATAATGAAAAAAATCAAATACTTATAAATTACGAGCTATTCTCTTCGTTCGTGTTTTTGCCTTTGGCGGTAGCTATTATTGCATGGGTGCTGACGAATAACTTTTCCAACCAGAGCGTGAAGCAAGCCCAGTTAGATACCGAAAGTCTTACCGCGCAAATTTTAATGGGGGGCCTGAAATCGCTTCCAAACGATGAAAATAATGCACAGGGTCGAGGAATTGCCTCTGTGGGCGGGGCTAAATTTACCAGCAAAATAGGGCTAGAGGGCCAGTTAGGAAAGGATCCTTGGAGCAACCCTTATCGCTATAAACTGCTTAAAAATCAATCTGGCGAATATTCTCATATTATTGTTTGGTCTTTAGGGCCGAATCAACAAGATGAAAGTAGTAGTGAAGGTAGCCTTTCTGAAGCTTCTCCAGACCATCCCCCAAGAGAGCACTTCTTTATAAAGGGTGATGACATTGGCTATATCAGAACAATCAACTAAGGATCTAGACTCCGGCTTTTAAGGTTTCTCATTTTAATGCCGAAGAGTACTCCACGAGCATTACAAAGGAATGTGGATGAATCTTGGTATTAAAATCATATCTATCATGACGCTTATTTTTCTCACTGGGTGTTCTCATTTAGGGCGAATTTCTGATTATCGAAACTCTACACTCTCTAATAGTAACCCGGCTCCAGAAAAATTTTCGCCGCCTCAAAGCGCAGTCAATGGCTCCTCCATTGATCCTTTTTATATGCAAACAAAGGCAGATTATCATTTTACTTTGGGCGAAAGTTACGCCTTAGAAGGAAATTCAGAAAAGGCCATAGAAGAATATAAGCAAACGCTTGTCTACGATGCGAACTCTCCTACGGTGAGACTCAAGCTTTCTACTGAATATTTAAAAATGGGGTTAATTACAGAGGCTGTGGAGCAAGCTGAGCTAGTGGTGAAGCAAAATCCTAAACATATAGAGGCAAGAATGCTTCTGGCCGGACTTTATGCCTCGATGAGGCTTTATGATTTGTCAATTTCACAGTATCAGATGGTGATGGACATCGAGCCTAATAATGAAGAGGCGGCCTTGTTTATAGGAGCGGTTCTTGCTGAGCAAAAAAAATATAAAGAGGCTGAAAATTATTTTGCAGAGTTAGCAAAAAAGGGAAGTAAAGAGAGTCGTCATAAATATTTATACTATTTGGGGCGTATATATTTAGAGCAAGGTAAAAAAGAATATGCTCAGGCGGAAAAGGCCTTTTCCAAATCTTTAAGTCTACAGCCGAAGTATTTAGATTCTGTGTTGGCTTTAGCGGGGCTGTATAAAGAAAAGTCTGAAGTTAAAAAAACCATTCAACTGTTGTCTTCTTATCAAGATAGATTTGGGCCAAGTCGGAAAGTCGCCACAGCTTTAATTCGTTTATATATCGAAACGGATCAATATCAAAAAGCTTATGAGCAATTAGAGGTATTAGAAAATTTCGATCGTCAAAATTTGAATGTTAAGTCTCAAATGGCTTCTATTCTGATTGAATTAGAAAAGTATAAAGAAGCCGCGGCTATTTTAGAGGAAATCTTAATTATTGCCCCTGAAATGGATAAAATAAGATTTCGTTTAGGTGCTGTTTATGAGGAGTTAAAAAGCTATGACTTGGCCATTAAAAATTTAATGAAAATTCCTTCAACAAGTACATACTTTCCTGAGGCTATGATTCATTCGGCACATATGAGCAAATTGACTGGAGATATGGATAAAGCTAATGACATTATGGATGAAGCGATTCGATTAAGGTCAGATATTCCTCAGTTTTATGCTTTTTATTCTTCATTGCTTGATGAGCAAAAAAAATATGTTAAGGCTAAAGATCTATTGGAGAGTGCTGTTAAAAAGCATGGTAAAAATGCTCAGCTGAGATTCTTTTTAGGCTCAATTTATGATCGTTTGGGACATCAAAAAGAAACGATTGAGCAAATGAAAGAGGTTCTTGCGATTGACGAAAACCATATTCAAGCTATGAATTATCTTGCCTATATATACGCTGAAACTGACTCTAATTTAGAGGAAGCAGAAGCTCTCGCTTTGAAAGCTCTAAAGACGAATCCGGAAGATGGATATATTTTGGATACGGTGGGATGGGTTTATTATAAGCAGGGAAAGATCCAAATAGCTATTCAGTATTTGGAAGCAGCACATAAATTAAAACAAGATGAGAGTATTATTGCCGAACACCTCGGTGATGCCTATTATAAATACGAGTTGAATAGTAAAGCAAAACAGATGTATTTAATGGCGGTTCAGTTTGAAGAAGATAAAGAAAAAGTGGCAAAGATCAAAGCTAAAATTGTGGCCATTGATCGTCAAAAGACAATCAGAAACCCGGCCTCTTTGGGCTCTTCTCAAAAGATGCAGAATCCGTCTCGATAAGGCTGTCCTATCTGGCAGTCTTTTAATATTGGCCTCTTGTACAACTCCACAAAAGATCACACGCTTTAGCGATTTTAATGAAGGGCAATGGGAGTCTCAGGTTTATTTGAAAGAAAAGGCTAAAAGACAGTCTTTGTTTTTTTCTATGAATATCCAGTCACAAAAAAATAAATTTTTTCGATTCGATATGCAGACTCCATTGGGAGATCCTGCGGGTAGCTTTTTGGTGAATGAGAGAGAATTGAAGTTTTTAAACGTTATGCAAAGGCAGTATTTTGAAGGACGAGCTAATGAGCAATCTATGCAAAAGCTTTTTCAAATCCCATTGTCTCCGCAGGCGGTGTATGCTTTTAAGTTCGACGATGTGCTAGATCCAACTTGGGAGTGTTATGAAAAGACGCCACCATATACTCGTTGTAAAAATAAGCGAAGTCATGTGGAGCTTGTTTGGAAATCTCGCCAGGGGAGTGATCGTTTAATTTATATTTTACACTCAAAAGCCAGTGTAAAATTAAAATTGAAAAGCTTTTCCCCTAAGTTAGATTTAAAAAGCTCTCCTCTTGAAATTAAGGTACCAGCATCATTTAAAAAGATTAAGATTTAATCTTCTCGACTAAAGTCGGCCGAGTCGTAAATTTGTAATTTATTAAATTATAATAAAAATTTAACCCCTTCTTTGAGCTTATGGGTCCAGTGATAGAGGGCCTCAATGAGTCGAATGAGGTTTTATTTAGGTTTTGTTTTGGCTGTCGTGCTTATTTAGTAAATAAAAAGCTCTAATCCTTTCTCAGAATGAAACATATTTTTCTCGGTTGAGGCCCTCGTATGTGTTCATTGAAGCGTCACGAGAAAAGAGCTTTTGGGGTCTAGCAAAAATCGATCAAAAGCGTAGTTTGTTTGCGACTTATACCGAGTCAGTGGCATAATATAAAAAAGGTCTCAGGATAGAGGCTTTAGAAGGGGATTTTATGTCGTCTAAAAATTTCGATTTTAAAGGATTTGTAAAAGGGTTTCAAGATAACTCTTCTGAGAATGACCTTACTTGGTACGGAACCTTTGAAGACTATATCGAATTAGTAAAAGAAAATCCCAAAACTATTAGAAATGCCTTTCAACGGCTATATGACATGATCGTAGAGCATGGAACAGAAACCTATAAGGACGCAAAAAAAGATATTATACGTTATAAGTTTTTTGATGATATTCAAAGCGGGGGTAAAGATACGGTTTTTGGTTTAGATGTTCCGCTTATGAAATTGGTTAATGTGTTTCGATCAGCGGCATTGGGTTACGGAACCGAAAAAAGAGTTATTCTACTTCATGGTCCCGTGGGAAGTGCCAAATCTACAATTTGCAGAATGTTAAAAAGAGGAATTGAAGACTATTCAAAAACTCCGCAAGGAGCAATGTATACTTACGAATGGATTGATGAAGATGGTCGGTTTGAAGATATCTTCGGGAAAGACGTTCGTGTATTTCCCAGTCCTATGCATGAAGAGCCATTGTTATTAGTTCCGGAGGGAATGAGAAATGCACTTTGTGAAGAATTTAGTAAAGGTCATGCTTTAGAATATAAGTTAAAGATAGAAGGAGAGATTTGTCCTCCTAGCCGATTTATTTTTTCTAAACTTATGGAACATTATAAGAACGATCTCAACCAAGTATTAAATCACGTGAGAGTAAAAAGATTAGTGCTTAATGAAGCAGATCGTATTGGAATAGGAACCTTTCAGCCAAAAGATGAGAAGAACCAAGATAGTACGGAGCTTACGGGTGATATCAATTACAGAAAAATAGCTCAGTATGGATCAGACTCAGACCCACGAGCATTTAACTTTGATGGAGAATTTAATATTGCCAATAGAGGTCTTATTGAATTTGTTGAGGTCTTAAAATTAGATGTGGCATTTTTATATGATCTATTGGGAGCCTCTCAAGAGCATAGAATTAAGCCTAAAAAATTCGCTCAAACTCATATTGATGAGGTGATTATTGGTCATACGAATGAGCCTGAATACAGAAGATTGCAGGACAATGAGTTTATGGAAGCCCTAAGGGATAGAACGGTAAAAATAGATATACCGTATATTACCAAATTAAATAATGAGGTTAAGATTTATAAAAAAGATTTTAACAATAAGAGATTAAAAGGAGTGAGTATAGCTCCGCACACCATAGAAATGGCGGCGATGTGGGCAATTCTTACAAGGCTTGAAAAACCTAAAAAAGCAAATCTCACGCGATTGCAAAAGTTAAAACTTTATAACGGTAAAGCGTTACCAAACTTCACAGAAGATGATGTAAAGGAATTGCGTAAAGAAGCTAAGAGAGAGGGGTTGGATGGAATATCTCCTCGATATATTCAAGAAAAGATTTCTAATGCAATAGTATTGGCGCAACAGTCAAATAAGGGATCTGTAAATCCTTTTATGGTAATTAATGAATTAGGTTCTGGTTTAAAAAATCATTCTTTGATTTCTAATGAAGAGACTAAATCTGAATACAGAGAGCTTTTAAGTGTGGTTCGGCAAGAATACGAAGAGATTATCAAAAGCGAAGTGCAAAGAGCGATTTGTACCGATAGTGCTCAGTTGGCTAGGCTGTGCAGTAACTATATTGATAATATAAAGGCCTACACACAAAAAGAAAAAGTCAAAAACCCATTTACTGGTGAGTATGAACAGCCGGATGAGCGTCTAATGCGATCTATCGAAGAGAAAATGGAAATTTCTGAGGCACAAAAGGACGATACTCGTCGTGAAATCATGAATTATATAGGTGCCCTGTCGCTTGAGGGCAAATCATTTGATTATAAATCTAATGAGCGTCTGCAAAAAGCATTGGAGTTGAAACTTTTTGAAGATTCAAAAGATAGCATGAAGCTCACTTCGTTGGTGACCACGGCGACAGATGAGGACACTAAAAATAAAATTAAAACGATTAAATCTAGATTAATTAACGACTTTGGTTATGACGAGATTTCGGCTGAAGGAGTTTTACGACATGTTTCTGGTATTTTTGCTAGAGGAGATGTCAAAGAAAGCTAAGGACTTATTGAATGAGTCAGATTACTCGCGATCACAATCGATTTAAGGATATTATTCGAGGTCGCATAAAAGAAAATTTTAAAAAATATATCGTCAGTAACGATATGATGGGTAAGACGGAAAGTGAGTACGTAAAAATACCTATTCATTCGATTGAACTCCCGAGATTTAAATATGGTCCTAAAGATCAAGGGGGAGTTGGTCAAGGAAAAGGCGATAAAGGAGAAGCTGCAGAGGGAGAAGGAAGCTCTGCGGGAGAAGCGGGTAGCCAAGAGGGGCAACATTTTTTAGAGGTTGAGTTAAGCTATGATGAGCTTGCAGAAATTTTGGGTGAAGAGCTTCAGCTCCCAAAGATCGAGCCTAAAGGGAACAAGGCCATAGATGTAGAGGTGACTAAATATAAAGGTCGCGCTCCTGTAGGCCCTGAGGGTCTTCGTCATTTTAAATCGTCATACAAAGAAGCATTAAAAAGATCTATTTCAAGTGGTACCTACGATCCAGAGGACCCTATAGTAGTTCCGATTAAACCTGATTTTAGATATAAATCCTTTAAACAAGAAGTAAAGCCAAAGACAAATGCTGTAGTGGTTTATATGATGGACGTCTCGGGCTCTATGGGAGACGAACAAAAAGAAATAGTCCGGTTAGAAAGTTTTTGGATCAATACTTGGTTAAAGAAAAACTACAAGGGATTAGAAACTCGTTTTATAATACACGATGCAGCGGCGAAAGAAGTGGATGAAAAGACATTTTTTTGCACGAGTGAATCTGGGGGAACTTTAATTAGTTCGGCGTATAAGTTAGCGCAAAAGATTATCGTAGAAGACTATCCGTTAGA
>JAGRAA010000137.1:0-17147 GCA_020435185.1 Bdellovibrionales bacterium
CGGACTTCATTGGATTCTAAAAACCTTAATAGCTTCACTTGAAGAGGTAAACTTAAAGCCTCAATTTCGTCTAAAAATAAATCTCCACCATTGGCCGCCTCTGCTAACCCCATTTTGTTTTGATCGGCTCCTGTAAAGGCTCCTTTTACGTGCCCAAACAATTCAGACTCAAATAATGTTTCAGGAACAGCCGCGACATTTAATCGTATAAAGGGTCTATTCTCACCCTCTTGCTCATGTAATAAAGTCGTTGCTACTTCTTTTCCTGTACCGGATTCTCCACAGATAAGAATTGGTCCTGGTTCCCCTCTAAAATGGGCAATTTTTTGACGAATCTTTTTTGACTCTTGACCGTTTCCTATCCATTGAATCTTCTTTCCACCTTGCCTGGTGGCTGCAAGATGCATTAAATGTAAAGCTTCAATTTTATCCAATAACAACTGAATTTCTTTTAGACTTAATGGCTTAGCAATAAAACGAGAAGCTCCCGCCGCCAGACAGTCTTCCATGAGAGCACGATCTAAATCTCCAGACATCGCAATGATCTCAAGATGAGGAAAGGCCTCGCTTAGTTTTCGAATCACCTGAAGCCCCTCTGCCTTATCCATTTTTTTTGAAAAATGCATATCTACAAAAGCTGCCAAAAAAGACCCTTGAGGTAAATTTTCAGAAGAATAGTGAGAAGACATTCTCCACTGATCGGGCAATGACATTTCTATAGATTTATGAACCAAATCATCATCATCAACGACTAAAAGGCTTAATTTTTTCATAATCAAATTTTATTCGCTAAATAAAGACCTGTCCACAACATATATACTGAAGTCTGAATGCTCTATTGACCTTTACTCTTTTCAACGCCATGATAAAAGCATGAAATCCATATTTCTTTTTTTATTTATAATATCTCTTTCTATACCAGGGTACACAAAATCAAATTCTATAGGGGTAGGAGTTATATTGGTAGAACCCACTGGACTCTCTGCCAATTATAATCTCAGGTCTAATCGATCGATTGATGCGGCCATGGGGTTCCCCTCTGGCGGACTACACCTTCACTCTACTTACCTGTTTCATAATTTAAAACCATGGACCATAGATCATACCAAAGTGGACTGGTACGTGGGTATTGGCGGACGAATTCTTACCAATGCTACCGTTAACGATAATAAAAAAACTCTTATCGGCCCAAGAGGATCAGTTGGTGCTCGATATTTTTTTATTCCCGACCAACTCGAAACCTTTGGAGAACTCGCCCTTATTGTAAATATTATTGAGAGCTCTTCTGCTGATTTAGATTTAGGCATCGGAATTCGGTACTACTTCTAATACTTTGTTTGTAAGACAGTTTATCAAGAACAAACATTATTAGAGGGTGGATCTTCTTGATCATCACATCGCTTGTAATACGGAGAACATTTAAAACGTAAATGAATATGATCTCTATGGCCCGTAATCCCGTATATTCTTCTAAAGACCTCTTTGTCTTCTTCTAATAAATTATTTCGCTTGCCCCATTCACAAAATCCTTTTCTTAAGGATTTATTGACAAAAATCCAATTGACGGCCTTGGTTTGCACTAAAATTTTAAAAAAATCAAAATTTCGTTGGTAATCAAAATCCTTACTCACCAGACCTTTTCCTACATCTCTTGAGTCTCCAGAGACATATCTTCTAAATCCAGGTTGTGCACTTAAATAGGCGACATCTACATCTAGTCCTGCTTTGTGACTTTTATGTTGGCCCTCTACAAGTTTTCCTTGCTTATTTCTATATTTAAACTTCAATGTACCGCCGCTTTGTGCCGATATATTATTAACTATTAACTTATCATCGCTATATCTCTCTCGATAAATAGCAAAAGCATCACTTAAAAGACTGACCAATAAGCCCGTTCCATAATTAGTGGGCTTTGATTTTCTTTTCGAAGGAACATCAATAAAAGACGAACTCACCAATTCACTGGCATTCAATAATTGGCCATTAAATCTATTAGAAACAATACTCTGAACAGCCTCACCACCCTCTTGTAAGTTAAGGTTTAAAACTGACTGATCAAATAGCGCTTCGAAATTGGGTTCGACCTCCACTTTACCATACCCTTCATCTTCCGCAAACGATCCCTTTTTCTCGTCCGCCACATCAATCGCTTTTGAGTCATCCGCATTCGAATCCGATGCCTCTTGCTTTTGAGGGGTTTCTTCTGGAGTCGTTTCTGGATTCAATTCAGGATGAACTCCCACAGCCGTGTTCTCCTCCGGCAACGAAGGAGTTTCTGCGGTTTGAACCGCTTCCTTTGATTGATCCAGCTCAACACTCGGAGAGTCTCCTGTTGAAGAGTCTACATCCGAAGAAGGAATTGGATCTTTTGGTAATTCTTTTGGTTCGACCTGATTCTCTGTAGGAGAGGGGGCAGATTGCGGAGCTGGTTGTTGATGGGTTTGTTCAGCAGGCTTTTCAGAAAAGTCCTTATGCACATCTTTTAGCTTGCTGTAAAATTCACGGCTAGGGTGAATTCCCACATATCGACCTTTCTTTGGAACAACTTCTGGCTCAGGTTGACTGGTGGTCTCAGCACCATAATCTAAGGTCTCTTCCTCTTCTAAAACAGTTACCGGTTCTTGAGCCGCTGTTGACGGAGAAGACGTCGTTATCGCTTTCAAATACTCAAAGCGTTTTTTATATTTATTTCCTTTATAATCATAGTAAACATCCGCCACCGCATTTTGACAGCTTGAAAAATCTAAACATAAAACCGTGGCCACAAAGTGATTGCTTGGCTCAAATAAACGGGCTTCAAAACGTTCATCTATTTGACCTGTGAGTTCCACAGCTTGTCTTTGCCCATTAATGACAGCTTCAAAAAACAAACTCACTTCAACGCCTTCAATTTTCAATTGAGGAGAATTAAATTTTACGAATAATTTTTTCTGTGGCTTTTTTTCCGATAAAGACTCTTCTACTAAAGGGCTATAACCTGGTTTTAAACTCATTCCTTCTAAAGATGGGCCAGACCCTTCAGTAGTCACAAAATCGGTTTCATTCAAAGAATTGGCTCGGTAAGGGCTACAACCCCACTGAAATGCAGAAGATATTAATAAAAAAGTTAGTAAAAACAGTCTCATCACAAACCATAGATGCAATCTTCCGTCCTGAAATTTGTTTTGCCAACTCCCATATATTCATTTTCACAAGAACGACTCACTAAATCTTTTACAGTCTGACAAAAAATGTTAAGTTTTCTGGTGCTCTTTTACTTTTAGTGGTAGCCAAAAAAATCAAATAGTTAGGTTAATTAGGCTTGTATTTTTTCATTTATTTAAAGGTGACACTTTTTGAAGATAGCCATTGATGCTTCTTAAATCCTTGTAAATACTTTGTTTACTACGACATTGCACAACAAGGAGAAGCATCATGGCTGGAAGTCATCCTATCTTAAATCGTCTTTGTAATCTAGAGGGAACTAACTTCGAAGTTCGGGATGTAAAAGTTCATGAGAACAAAGTGGTTTGGTATATCGAACACAAGGATAAGCCAGAGTATATATGTCCTCGTTGCAACAAAGTTCACGATGCAGCATTTGAGAAGCGTTGGATCAAGATCTTAGATACACCCCAAGGCTTCCAAAAGCATATTTGGTACGTTAAGCGTGCTCGCATTCTTTGCACTTGTTCACTGAGCCCAGTTGTTGAACTCATTAGTTTCAGGTCAAAACATCACAATATGACCACTCGCTTTGTGGACTATATCGAGATGACTTTGTGTACGAAGATGTTCACTGTAGCTGATGTCAGTCGTCTCTTCGGTATCAGCTATAGCCTTGCTTATAAAATAGATCATGAAGTTTTATTTCGACTAGTTCAAGATCACGAGATCCCAGACCCAATTAATTTATCTGTAGATGAGACAAGCTTTCGTAAAAGACATCGTTACGTCACCATTGTCACAGACGCTGACCGTGGCAAGGCTATCTGGGTTTCAGAGGGGAATACAAAAGCAAGCCTTGATCAGTTTTTTCAAATACTAGGGCCTGAACGATGTCAAAAAATCAAAACTGTCGCTAGAGATTTACATAAGCCGTATGAAGCTAGTTGTAATGAGTATGTGCCGCAAGCCCTGCAAGTTGCAGATCCCTTTCATGTAGTACAAAGGCTTACACAAAGTATTGATGACTGTCGTAAAGAACTTTCAGTTGGATCAGCACTTCGAGTAGGTAAGCGCAAAATCATAAGCCGTATGAACTGGATACTGCGCTTCAAGCAAATAAACCTGAGCGTACAGCAGAGCAAAAGCATCGAGGCACTTAAAAAAGTGAATGAACCACTATATGAAGCTTATTTATTAAAAGAATATTTTTATGAGTTCTTCTTATTTAAGCCCAATGAAGTAAAACAAGCTGAATGTTTTTTAATCAACTGGATTGTTGAAGCATTTAAAGTGAAACTCAAAGGACTGCAAGATTTTGCTGAATACATAAAAAGAAATACAGGACAGCTTTTAAATATTATCCTTACAGGGAGAAGCTCAGCTGTGTCTGAAGGTATAAATTCAAAAATATCGGTTATTAAAAAAATGGCTTATGGGTACAAAAATATTCAGTACTTTATGCTCAAAATCCTGCAAAGAGCTGGAACTCTTGGAGTCAACTGGACCTCACAGTACCACTAGATGTCAAAAAGAACCAGTTTTCTTCACCATTTAGTTTATCAAGACCTTGCGTTCAAATTTTTAACAATTTATTAACCCTATGATATCGCCTCCTCTCTCTACTAAAAACAACAGTAAAATCAATAACAACTAATGACGCTAGCAGAGCTTGCCCCACCTAAAGTCTTAGAATGAATCAAGTCTATGTGAATCTCCCCTCAAATATGTCGTGTGAGATCCGAAAAGAAAACTATGAAACAAATAGTAATAGTCGATGATAGTATTGTAATAAGAAATATCTTTTCAAAAATCTTTAAAGACGCTGGATATGATGTCGTCGGATTAGGAAAGAACGGCGATGAAGCTATTTCTTTATACAAAGAACATGCTCCTAATTTAATGATGTTAGATTTAACCATGCCGAATAAAGGAGGTAAAGAAGCTCTCCAAGAGATCATCGAATTCGACCCCAAAGCCAAGATTGTTATCTTTAGCTCTCTCACTGACGAAAACACAAAAAAAGCCTGCCTTGAAATCGGAGCCACTGCGTTTTTAAACAAATCCGTTAACTTTAATGATCCCACAGAACGAAAAGTTCTTGTGGATAAAGTTATAAATATTATCGAGGGTTAAATGTTTGACCTTAAAGAACACACTCAGATTTTTGCTGAAAAAATGTCAGAAACCCTTAAGTCGACCTTTGGAATTGAATCTGTTCACTCCGGCAATGTCGAGATATTAGAGCAGATCCCTAATGAAAGTGGTCTCTACGTAAACCTTATGATGACTGGTACTCTTTATGGCGAGTACATATTGGCGATTGAAGAAACTACTGCGAAGAGGATTCTTGAAAGCAGTGGTATGAACGATACCGATGATGAGCTTCTCACTTCGGGCCAAATCTTTGGGGAACTATTAAACATCGTCGCCGGGATGCTCGCTCCTAAAATTAAAGGTCCCACTGATGAAATCACCATTACCTCCCCTCGAATTTTCGTGGGAAAACCCTATTACCCTCCTATAAAATCAGCTCGATCTCGCCTGATTTTGGGAGACAACATTTATATTGATTGCCTCTTTTATGTAGACAAAATGGCCTTAGACATTACCGATTCCTACAAAGAATCTATAAGACGCCTTTTACTGAGCTATAAAAAATTAAAAGATTCTCATGAGAAAATATTAACTCAACAAAAACTGCTCGTTCATGCTGAAAAAGTAACCTCTCTAGGGACTCTCTCAGCGGGAGTCGCTCATAATATTAATAATCCTCTTGGGATCATTAGCTTAACGGCTTCTAAAATCAAAAGAATCATTGACGAAGAAGACGTCAACAAAGGCAAAGCGCAAAATTCCGTCACGCTCATTAAGCAAACTGTTCAACGAATAGCCAACATCATCACTTCGCTACGATCTTATTCTCAAGATATTACTATTACCAGCATATCTTCTTGTTCTGCAAAACCATTTTTTGACGCTGTACTTTCTGAATTCATAAATGGGTTAGAAGATACTGACAAACAAATTGAGTTCTCACTGAACTACAAAAATATAACCAATGTTCAATTCGAATGTGGCCCCAATGAGCTTAAAAAAAGTCTTTTTAACCTTTTACAAAATGCGGTAGAAGCGGTTAAAGAATCCTCTAACGAACAAAAAAAATGGATTAAAATAGATGTGAATTCTACGAAAGATCATCTTATAATCTCTCTTTCAAACAGCGGAAACAAAATAGACCCGTCTGACGTAACGAAAATTTTTGATCCTTTCTTTACGACAAAAGACCCTTCCCATCCTGGACTAGGCCTAACACTAGCGCGAGGAGTAATAGAGGGACATGGCGGCGAACTCAGCTTAGATGCTGATAAAGAATACACCTGTATCCATTTAACTCTCCCCTTACGTTTTAAAGACGTAGAGCATAAATAGTTTTTAGCTATCCAACCATAGTACAAAGCTATGCTTCGCACTGCATATTCGACTATCAATTGATTTGTTTTATCCGATCAATACGTTTACATTTAGGTTTCATCTATTCGTCAAATGGAGGAAAAATGGCTGAATTAAAAGATTCAAAAACATTTGATAACCTAAAAGCTGCGTTTGCTGGTGAATCTCAAGCAAATCGTAGATATTTATACTTTGCTAAAGTTGCTGATATCGAAGGTTATCCAGAAATTGCTAGTAACTTTCGTGAAACTGCTGAAGGTGAAACTGGACATGCTCATGGGCATCTCGATTACTTAAAGCAAGTCGGAGATCCTGCCACAGGTCTTCCTATCGGAGGAACTGAAGAAAACCTAAAAGCTGCAGTAGCAGGAGAAACTCACGAGTATACAGATATGTATCCCGGAATGGCTAAAATGGCTCGCGAAGAGGGCTTTTCTGAAATTGCTGACTGGTTTGAAACTTTAGCGAAAGCTGAAAAATCACATGCTGGTCGCTTTCAATCTCTCTTAGAGAAATTATAAGCTATAATTTCAGATTCATTTTATAAGCGGAAAAGACGAACCCTTCTCTTTTCCGCTTTTTTCGTTGTACAAAACAGGAAAGGAATCCCATGGCTTCTAACGAAATCATCTCCTATAAGCCCACCGATGGCTTAAGTTACGACCCTAATGAGAAAAAATACTGGGATGAAGAGCTTTTAAATAAAGAAATAGAGCGCGTGTTTGAAGTTTGTCATGGCTGTCGGATGTGCTTTAAGTACTGTGATTCCTTCCCTACTCTTTTTGATCTTTTAGACGCCAAATACGACGGAGATGTTCGTAAAATTAACCATATAGAGACCAAGCAAATTTTTGATTACTGCTTTCAATGTAAGCTTTGCGAAGTACAATGTCCTTATACCCCAAGAGACCAACACGAATACAAATTAGACTTTCCTAAATTGGTCCACAGATACAAAGCCATTCAACATCAAAAAGGCGAATCGAGTCTTCGCGACAAAATGCTTGCAGAACCAGATCTGGTCGGAAGGGCTTCTCGAGCCAGCTTTGGATTAGCCAACAAAATGAATAAAGTAAAATTACACAGACAATTTATGGATTCTCTAGTTGGAATCCATAAAGACAAAAACCTTCCAGACTTTGCCAATGAGACTTTCGAATCTTGGGCCGAAAAAAATGAAAAAATTAAAAATAATGAAACCGTTGATGCGGTTTTATTTCAAACCTGTTTTGTACAAAATAATGAGCCTCAAATTGGAAAAGATACCATCACCGTTCTAGAAAAAAACAATGTTAATTATACCTGTTTAAAAGGATTTAAATGTTGTGGTATGCCTAATTGGGAGACCGGCGATTTAGAGTCACTACAAAAAAAAGCAAGACATAATTTACAACTCTTAAAGCCCTACATAAAACAAAAAGCAAAAGTGCTGGTTATTAACCCGACTTGCGCTATGATGATGAGAAGAGAGTATGTTGAATTGGTGGCCGAGCAAGATCGCCCGCTCGCACAAGAACTCTCTGTGCTTATTCGAGATACATCTGAATACCTCCATTCTCTCAATCCATCTAACCAATTCAACGAAGATTTTAAATCTTCTCCTCGAGAAGTCGCCTACCATGCCCCTTGTCACCTAAGAGCCCAAGCCATAGGCTTTAAAGGAAGAGATTTGGTAAAAAAACTCCCTAACACTGAGGTAAAAATGGTTATGGAATGCTGTGGACACGATGGCACGTATGCTATGAAGTCCGAATCTTATGAGAATAGCATTAAGGTCGGCAAACGATCTTTTGAGCAAATGAAATCCCATAACGCCGAAACATGGATGACAGAATGTCCTTTGGCCGCTACACAACTCGAACAACATGGTGGCAAGAAAGCTCTTCACCCCATGACTGTATTGGCCAAAGCCTACAAGGGTGAAAGTTTTGATTAATCAGATTAAAAGGAGATCCTTATGAAAATAGTAAAACGGGATGATATCGTAGATTACGAAACCTATCGAGAATCCAGAGACCGCACGAGAAAACAGGTTTTATCTATAAAAGATCAAAGACGAGTTCACCTTGGAGAGAATCTGACTTTCTTATTTGAGAATCACGCCACGATCCAATATCAAGTGCAAGAAATGATGCTCGCAGAAAAAATTGTTAAAGAAAAAGATATTCAACACGAAATAAAAACCTATAACCAGCTCCTCGGAGAACCTGGTGATTTAGGCTGCACTCTGTTCATTGAGTTTCATGATCCAGCCGAAAGAGATGCCCATCTTAGAAAATGGCTCGATTTGCCTCGACATTTATACCTGGTCTTAGAGAACGGCAACAAAGCCTACGGTAAGTTTGATCCCACACAAATAGGAGAAGATCGATTATCTTCAGTTCAGTACATTACTTTTCCTGTAGACTCTGTTCCTCCGATTAAAATTGGCTGTGATTTTGAACTTTATAATATAGAATCAGAACTCTCAGAGGTTCAGAAAAAAGCTTTAGCCTCTGATCTTAAAGACCTATAAAAAGTTTCCAACAGGGAAAGGATATTTATGAAAAAATTAAATTCTGCAATGACCATTGTTTTCTTTTTTACTTATCACTTATTGCTCTTATCGTGTTCTACAGGGCCAGCCTCTACAGCCACAGCGCCAGATTCTGTATTTATAAACTCTACCGCCGATTTAGGAGGATGCAAATATTTAGGTATTGCGCAAACAAACTCCAATGAGGATTGGAAGAAGCAACTTCGCCAACAGGCTGGTGAAAAAGGAGCTACACACATACAAACCAGTGGCCCCAATGGAGTGACCGGTTCTCAATATGGTGAGACCATTAATGCCAACCTTTATTTTTGCAAAAAAGACAGCGTAAAGAACTAATTTACTTTTTAATGACAAACTTAAGACCAGGAATTCTGATCACTCCACGATCAAAGGTCCTGGTTTATTTAGAAATTCAAATAAAATCTATGATTTAATTTAAAATCGACAACTCTCTTTCCGATACATTTATATAGATAACGCTGCTCAAGAATGAGTAGCAAACTTTCAAGGAGGAAGTCTGAAGCTTTTAGCTCTGATAGTCTCGGCTATTTTAATTTTATCTTGCTCTAGTAGCCAAACCGGAAGCTTCTTGAAGTTTTCTGTACCTAGTATCATTGTGGCTACAGGAGATACAAACTCTCAATCCCTCGCTCGATACGACTTAGAGGGAAAGTTTGTCGATGTCATAGCCTCTTATCGAAACGAAAACGCCACTCCTCGAGGAATCGCCTATGCCGACGCAGAAAGTGTCATAGTTGCTTTCGACACCACAGATTTTATCGATCGAGTTTACTTCAACGGAACAAAAGAATCCTTCTACGGCGCCAACCAATTTAACGGAAACATTTATGATATGGAGCTCGCTGATAATGGTTATTATTATGCCATTGAATCCAACAACATCGAAGTCTTCAGTTCAGCTGGAGAACTTCAAACCAGCATGAGAATACCCACCACTGTAGGATCTTGCGTTCTATCCAGCCCTAGAGGACTGGCTATCGATGCTAATGGCTATTTAGTGGTGACCAATCAGGGTGGGACAGACACCATCCTCCGATACAATATCAGTGATCCTCTCAATCCTAGTTGCGTCAGTAGCGTCGCCTTCGGAAACAACCCTTATGGTGTACTTGCTCACAGCGACGGATACCTCTATGTGGTCACGCAAGGAGACGATCAGATCTATCGAGCAAATGCAGACGGCTCAGGAGCCACAGTGATATGGAGTGTGGATCTCACTATTTTACGAGATCCCACCGCGATTAAAGAACTCCCTGACGGAACCCTCATCGTCGCCTCTAGTTTTCATGATACAGTAGAGCGATTCGACACCAACGGAAACCGTATAGGAACGACTCCTTTTATTAGAGATCAAAGTTCAACCAATATTACAGACATGATTATATTGGGAGGACAATGATAAAAAAAATAATTCTTCTTTTTTTAATTCTAACCTCCCCTTATCTATTTGCCGGCCAAGGTGAAGGAGTCTCTGCTCAAGGGAATTTTGGACTTCCTAGCTCGCAAATCACAAACCCTGATGGCTCTACTGCATTTTACTCAGGAATCGGGCTTAAAGCCGATTTATCTATTCCTCTCTATACTCCGGGTGGTTTCGCCACAGCTTTTCGATTAAACATAAAGTATCTTGATTTACAAAACTCTGCCAATTCTTCATCTCAAAGAGAAACCGGCAATCATATCGGCGGAGGGGCTGGTCTAAAATTAAATTTCTATCGAATATTTATGACGTATGACTTTAATGTGATGAAAGCTAGACACTTTTTTGTTGGTGATATCAATCACTATTTAGAATACGACTACAATTCAGCGGGATACTCAGTCGGGCTAGAGTTTTCTACTTCGAAAACCTTTTCAGGAGTCATCTCTTACTCGATCAACTCTGGGAATATTCCAAAGGCGGCCACTGGTTTTACCTCTGACTCTAGTTACAGCGACAGTCTTATCTGGATCGGAGTCAAATATAAAACTGGCCTGCCCTTTGGAAAATTCTTAGAGAGTATATTTAAGTAAATAAACTCTTCTATCAATTTGAAGGGCTACCGCAGTTGCGATATCCAGGCCAACTCAAAAAATCTCTAAACCTTTCATATATTTTCATTTTGTCTGATTTAAAAACTTCAAGATACTGATTGTATCGTATTATACCATGATAGTATATTTTCGTAGCAACCCTCAACATTTCATCCTCATTAGAATCTGAGTATACATCTAGAAAAAAACTCATTTGACTCAACTCAATAACAGACCTGTTATTACAGAAAGTAGCTTTATCACTAAAATCGAAACCCAGATCTATCTTATCTTGGAGATTCCGCATTTGAATAGACATCGCCCTCAAGGTTTCTTTATAAAATTTTCCCCAAACTCCAATCATATCCGTTGATAAGTTTTCCAGTTGAAAAAACTCAAAACTCTCTCCAGAATCTGCCGAATTAAAAAATTGCTGTGAATGTAAATAGGCATTAATTCGACGAATGCTCTCCAATACATTAGACTCCTCGCTAATACTCATATACTGCCATAACCACTCATGAATTATCAGCCAACTATACTCTATGCCATTTTTCTTTAATCTATCGATTTTGTGATTGTTGTAATAATAAGTGTGTCTAAAAACATTTTCTCGACCTACCAGATCATTCGGTACAATTTCTTTCCTGTCATAATGATGGCGTACAATTTGATGAAGCTTCGGATAAAATTCAGTTGGAATTTTTACACGAAGATCCTGGTCGTTAGTCTCTTTAGGAATTCCTTCTTGCCACAAAATTTGTCTCTTGTAAGCATCCATTGTTTGATAAACCACTCCGTCATACTGACTTTGTAAAAATAAAGATAATTCCACGTAAAGCTTTGGAAAGTCTTCTTTCAATTTTTTCAACAACTCTTCAAAGTACACATCATTTGCAGACTTTCCTTTTGAAGACGCAAACTCCTTATAATCAAATCCACCGTAGTTATTCATAATCACCGAATCTAAAAAGTGAAGTTTCTTGGTCTTTTTGTGGACAACCCCTACTCCACCGTTTCCAACATCGCCTCCTTCGGCATAGCTGGTTAATGATAAAAACACCGTGGCTACTAAAACCAATAAATATCTCCATCGTTTCATTATTTCTTCTCCTTAGTAGAATTTAAATTTGATAAACTAAATAATTGAATTCCTAATTTATAGACTTCTTTCTTTTCACCAGACTCTAAAACTTCACAGAGACGATGCCTGAAATCTCTGATCATTTTTTTTGCTTTTGGCAAATCATTAGGATCCATTGCAATAGTGATATTTGAAAAGTCCCTTAATTCTACAGCATCTTTCTCCAGAGATTTTTCTGCTAAAGAAAGAGTTTGAAAATGACTTTTTCTCAAAGCACCATGAGCCTGATCCGTCGGTGTCGCGATAGACTTGGAGGTCGATGAGAGGACCCCCTTCTTGTTTTTCTTTAATAGCCCCAGGTCCAACAATCTATCGAGTGCCTTTTGAGCCTCTACTTTTTTTATGTTCAACCTTTGCGCTATCCAACTTGGATCAGGATTGAATCCTTGAGTTTCAGATAACGATTGAACGGCAAAATAATACCAATCCGATATCACATGAAATTCATCCAAAGATATCTCTTCAAAAGCACTTATTGAATCTTGTTCAGCCAGGAGAGATCCTAGAATTTTTCCTATTTTGGCTTTTGGCAAACACAGCCTCTCTAAGATTTTTTTTGCTTTCTGCGAAGATACCTTTCGCTTACCATTTAAAATTTCAGACAAACTGGCTGGAGAAATCTCCAATTTTCTAGCAAATGCTCTTAGTGAATAAGAGCTATTTTTACTCTGCAATTCATCAAAACTAGATTTTAAATAAAGTTGAAAACTCTCTTGATCCATTTCATACTCCTCAACGATTTGCTCATAGTATATGGATTCCTTGAATTCTCAAAATTTATTTGGAACATATTGTTCCAAATAAATGGAACAGGTAAAATTTATATTTAAACTGTCCAGTCTATCTACAGCTGCAGAAAGACATTTTCACAGTTCTTGACCATGGAGCGCTTAAAAATGCGAAAAACTTCATTTTGCTTTTCTAAGCTCCCTCCTTTTATTTGCACATCGATCAGAGTCAAATCCTCATTTTGTAACCCTGAATAGAGAGAGATAATTTTCTTTTCTATTGATCCATCGGGCTGAATAAATTCTCCGTCAAATTGGATCTCCCACCGAGGCTTAATGATAAACGTCATGTCTCCTAAGGGGATTTCTACAGGAACACTTATACTCACATTTCCAAAGGATTGTGGCAAATCCCTCAGCTGTCTTTGAATCCCTAGCCACGTCTTCAACCTTAAAGAACTTTCAAACTGATCAATATCTACACCTCTTGCACCCAAGCGTTTTAAAAAAGATCTTACGCCAAAAGCCAAATACTGTATCCCAAGATTCGGCTCTTGTCCCGATTGAGGCTCGACCAACAACAACTCGGTAACGGTTCTCTCTTTATCACTTTCTAAAAAATACTTTAAACCCACTCCCGATAGAGTTGAACTCATGACACCTACTGAAGACAAAAGAAAGGTTCGACGAGACATTGAACTCCAAGAAATAGGAGAGAAACAAAAAATGACGAGTAAACAAATACAGAAAATCAAATTTTTCATGATTTTTGTCTTTTACTGCAAATCTTCAATATGGTCTAGGGATAGCTGATCAGTTTCTATTCTAAATATAAATTCATTCCACCGAGCATACTCTTCTAAGGCCTCTTGCCAATCCCATGCTCTATGCATTAATCCAGCATCAATGGCTTTCTGATTCCAATCTAACGCCGTGGTTAAAACCTTTCCTATCATTTCATAGTCGAAATTTTTAGGACCAACACCTTTTACAGAATGGATCAAAAATTTCAAATCAACAAATCGATAAGCGTTACTATATCCAGGAGGATATGGATTTTTCTTTATCCAACGATTCATATTTTCGACAAACTCTGTGCGACTCATCCCTTGAAAATAGTCTGAAACATCCATCTCCATATCCACACGAGTATCCTCCCAATTTTGCCGAAGAGAATCGATTTTACTCACCATTCTCCAGCTAAGAGCGCATAAACTGGTTTGAGCTTGTGCAGAAATACTCGCCGTAAAGAGGAGCAATAAAAATAACATTTGAAATTTTAACCGTCTCGAAGATTTCATTGAGATCTTACCTTTATAAAGAAATCTAGAATGATATGAATATACACCTTTCTTAGAGGAATATTCGAATAATTTAATAAATTGAGTATTTATTGTAAGAACAACTAAAATCGTCGAAAGAATTGACAGCTATACCAATAGCAAAAATTAATTCCCCAAGGCGCAAACTTAAGCGGCATTATAATACCGCGAAAGCGCAGCAACATAGGGAAATTACTTTTTGGGATTGGTATTAATAAGCCTCGTAATTGACCTTAATAGAATGAATATATTGAAGAAGCTCATTGATATTGTTCTGCCGCTTCTCTTCAAACTTCTGCTTCTGTATAAGCATAGCCGTTTTCGACTCCACTTCTTTATTGGCTCTTTTAAGCCCACGCAATGCTTTTCGAGCTCCTTCAATAGAAAATCGGTCTCGATAAAGCAATTTTTTAATCATCAACACATTTTCAATGTCTTTGCGATGATACATTCTTTGATTGTGTTTTGATTTTTTAGGTTTTAGAGCATCAAATTCAGTTTCCCAATATCGAAGCACATACGACTTCACTCCCGCAATATCGGCAACTTCACCTATTTTAAAAGCCATTTTATCAGGAATATCATTTAATTCTTTTTGCAATTGCTCATCAACTACAGCTACATCATTCGACATCAGTTCCACTTCCCTCTTCACCATTTAAAACATTTTTTAAAACCTGACTGGGTCTAAAAGTGAGTACTCTTCTTGCGCTAATAGTAATCTGATCTCCCGTTTGCGGGTTACGACCTACTCGTGATTTCTTTTCTCTAATCACAAAGTTTCCAAATCCAGAGATCTTTACTTTATCTCCCTTACAAAGAACATCTTTCAATTGAGAAAAAACCATCTCTACCAGCTCACTGGCCTCTTTCTTGGAAAAACCAATCTTTTGATAAACCTTCTCCACAATGTCTGCCTTTGTCATTGTCGATCTTTCTTGGTTCTGGCTCATAGTTCTTTCTCCTTAAAAATTTTGGACGAATTCCTCACATCCCTACTCAAAGGCTACCAAGTCACTGAAAACTTTCAATATTTTTATTTTCTTTAGACCTCAGTCACAGACTTTTATACAGCGCATCTTGCTCTTTATTTACTCACCACGAACTTTTACAGACAAACGTCTTTCTACTTCCGCGATAATTTGTTTTTGAAGTCCAGTTAAAAAGTCTTCCTCTAAGGTTTTTGTGTCATCTTGTATTTTGATCTTAAAGGCTACCGAAGACATTCCATCAGCAACTCCTGAACCTGAAAAAACATCAAAAACAGCCACTGACTGTACGAGTGGAGAAACCTTTTCAATGACCTTTATGACCTCACCCGCCTCCATTTGATGAGGCAGCAAGAACGCCAAATCACGTTCTACTGCAGGGAATTTAGACAACGGACTAAATTTAAATTTTCGTGGATAATTTTTCAACAAAGCCTCAGAATCAAAATCCCCTAAAGCCACATCTTCTCTCAATTTATATTTGGCCTTATAAGCAGGGTGCAAAGAACCCACGTACCCCACAGGCTTTCCTTCTAAAAATAATTGTGCAAATTGGCCTAAATGTAAAAAGTCAGGAGTAAGGTGACCTTCTACTTTTCTCCACTGCCACTTCTGACAGCCTAAACGCCTCAAGATATTTTCTAAAGCCGACTTCAGCCTCAGAACCGCTGGAGTTTCATCTTTCTGCCAGAGCTCCCTTGACGAACCCCAAAGCGCTAAGCTCAGCCGATGATGCTCAACAAAACTCTCTTTCTTTTCAAAAACCACTCCTTGTTCAAACAGAGCTCCTTTGCTCATATTGTGACGACTATTATGTAAAATATTTTTAAATAAACCAGGAAGAAGACTTGTTCTCATCACATCCAAGTCTTCATTCAAGGGATTTTTTAGAGTAATCCCCTCGGAAGCCGTCAACACACCATTTCCACTTAACTTGCTTGAATCCCCTAAAAACTCTGATTGCCAGTGAGAGCTTACAAAATGATAATTCATAGCTTGATAAAAACCCTGAGTCACAGCTGAAGAAATTAAAACCCGAGATTTATCATAAAAATCAAAATGGGCCGTAGGTTGATAGTTCATCAAAGGGGTGGTTTCCGGAATATTTTCATAGCCATTCAATCGAGCATACTCCTCAATCAAATCCACATCGTAAAACAAATCCCACCTATACTTAGGAGGAGTCACTTCCCACCGAGCGGCATCACCAAGGATATGGCACCCTAATCTCTTCATCCAATCTTCGAAAGAGCTAGAATCCACTCCATAGCCTAATTTTTGCTCAATAAAGTCTTTAGAAATATAAATGGGCTCCCTTTGAATCGGCTGAGGATATTCGTCATAATGATCGGCACAGACCTCTCCTCCAGCCACTTGTTGAATTAAGGCGCAGGCTCTTTGAAGAGCGTATTCTACACCTTCGGGATCTATCCCTCTTGAAAATCTATAAGAAGAATCGGATTCAATTCCAAATTTTCGCGAAGCTCTTCTTACCGACTCCGGTAAAAAATAAGCGGATTCAATGAATAGTTCTGTGGTGCTCTCACTGACTCCGGAGTTTTCTCCTCCCATAACTCCAGCAAGAGCTACTGATTTTTTTTGGTCGCGAATCATCAACTCTTCATCACTGAGTTTAATTTGAGATCCATCTAAAGTGGTAAACTCTTCTCCTTTTTGAGCATTTCCGACAATAATCATTCGACCATCTATGGTTTTGGCGTCAAAGGCATGAAGAGGCTGTCCTAATTCCATTAATATATAATTCGTAACATCCACCACATTGTTAATGGAATTCAG